>JARRBB010000057.1 GCA_029981435.1 Thermotogaceae bacterium
ATCATCGATGAAGAATATGGAAAAATATATGAAAATTCATTATCCCCAAACAAAAAAGGGAGATTTTTCAATCTCCCTTTTTGTATTGGCTCCGGCCGAGGGACTCGAACCCCCAACCCTCCGGTTAACAGCCGGATGCTCTACCGGTTGAGCTAGGCCGGAACAACTAAGCGATAAATATTGTATCACTCATCGTGAATTTTTTCAAGTACTCTCTTTCTATTTTCAAAAATCTTCTATATCAAGAAAAATATCATTAAAATTCAAAAAAGAGCCGGAGATTATTTTTCTCCGGCTTTTTCAAGTTGCTTCCTTTCCAGAAGGTGTTTTATTGTTAAGAGGCTTTGAGAGATGTCTTCATCCACAACGATTATATCTTCAGACACTTCAAGTTTCACAGGTGCAAAATTCCATATAGCCTTTATCCCATTCTGAACGAGTAAATCTGCGATCTTTTGAGCGGCCTCCTCTGGGACACATATCGTTCCTATTTCTACATTGAACCTTCTGACAACTCTGTTTATGTAATCAAGCGGCAGAACAACGAGTTCACCGACAAACTGGTTTATCTTCTGCGGATCGTTGTCAAATATTCCAACGATCTTTATACCGTACTTCGAAAACCCTTTGAAGTTGGCAAGAGCCCTTCCAAGATGTCCCGCACCAACTATTATCACGTTGGTCGTTTTCTTCAATCCGAACAGTTCGTTTAGTTCATCAAGTAGACTCTGAACATGATAACCAACTTTTGGTTTTCCTTTGTAGTTGATATAGGACAGATCCTTTCTAACAAGCTCAGGATTAATTCCGAGCTTGTTCGCTATATCCTCCGATGAGATGTACTCACTGTCAGTTTCTGTGAGCAATCTTCTGTAAATTTTCAGCCGATCAAGAGACGCCTTTGGGAAATAAAGGGTCCTTTCATCTTTTGACATTCTTTTCCAACTCCTTCAGAACTTTCTCAAAAGTTGCATCACTTATTAGTTTATCATTTACCACAACGTTTGGAGAAGCACCGCAGTTTTCCGTGCAGAACGTTCCAACGACTTCTATTTTCCCTTCCATATCCTCTTTTTTAACATAATCCACCACTTTTTCAAGTATATTGTAAGAACCTTTGGAATAGCAGGATGTACCGAGACAGACTTTCACTTTGATCTTGTCTTCATCGGGAACAGGAAGTATCTCAAATTCAGTTTCCTCAACTCTTCTTCTTGGTTTGTAATTGGTGTGAAGAACTTCGTGTTTCAGTTTTTCGTCTTTCAGATCCTCCTGATATAGTTTTATCATGTAGTAGTTTTCCACAGGCGTCAGGAGTGTTTTGATGCCAACTGTATCTTTGAGTATTTTCGCACGTTGTTTTCTAACACTCGAATCGTTTGGATAAGGTTGTCCACCACCACCAACACAGCCGAAGTTACAAGCCATAACCTCTATTATTGATATATCCTTATCATCTATGTTTTCAAGAATATCCTTTGCGTTGCCAAGTCCGAATATTCCAAGTGCTTTGAAAGATGTTCCATCTTTGAGTTCGATTTCGACCAGATTGACGCCTTTGTTTATTTCTCTTACTTCTTCTTTTACAACACCTATTTCTTCGTCCAAAACGCTCACAACACAGCCAAGGACACCTCCCGCTTTTCCAAATGCGAGTCCGCCCTGAGAAGAGATTCCATATGGCCTGTCAAAAGGTTCTGGTGTCATTTTTTTGAGGTTTACACCACTTGATTTTATTACCTGTGCGAGTTCTTTGGTTGTCAAGACAAGGTCAACATCGCCTTTGTGTTCTTCTCTTTCGCTTTCAAATTTCTTTGCCGTACAAGGCATGAAAGATACAAGAAAGATATCATCTGGATTCACGCCGAGTTTTCTCGAATATATCTTCTTCACAATGGCCCCAAGAGCCTGCTGTGGTGATTTAACTGTCGATAAATTATCGATGTATTCAGGATAGAACTGTTCCACAAATTTCACCCATGCTGGACAGCATGATGTGAACTGTGGGAGTCTCTCATTGTTTTTGAGCCTTTCGTAAAATTCATGTGCTTCTTCATAAGCAACAAGATCGGCTGCAAAAGAAACATCGAACACCTTTGAAAAACCTATCGTTCTCAAAAAAGCCGCCAGTCTCTCTGCAAGGGCAAGATCTTCATTCATTCCAAGTTCTTCCTGTATTGCAGCCCTGACGGCTGGTGCGATCATTCCAACAACGATCTTTTCAGATTCAAGTGCCCTGTAAAGTTCATCGACATCGTTCTTCATGGTCAGCGCCCCGGTTGGACAGTTGGCAACACACTGACCGCAAAAGACACATTCTGTTTTTCCAAGTGGAGTGTCAAACGCAGTTGCCACCTGTGAATTGAATCCCCTGCCGGCAAATTCTATCACTCCAACTCCCTGAACCTCTTCACACACTCTGATACAATCGCCGCAGAGTATACATTTTGAATTATCTCTAATTATCGGTGATGAATCATCTTTAACTGCAGGCTTTTCGATGTTCTGGAAACGTACCCTTCTAATTCCAAACTCTTCTGCATATCTTTGCAATTTACAGCTTCCATTTCTATCACAGGTTGTGCAGTCTCTGTTATGACTTGCAAGTATCAGTTCGAGTATTCCTCTTCTTATTTCATATATCTCAGGTGTACTGGTTTTAATCCTCATACCTTCGTACGGCTTCAAAGTACATGAAGTTGTTATTTGACCATCCAGTTCAACAAGACACATCCTACATGCACCGTATATTGACGTTTCAGAGAGATAACAGAGATTCGGTATCTCTATTCCAACGTTCTTCAAAGCCTCAAGGAGATTTCGTTCATTTTCGTTTATCTCAACTTCTTTACCGTTGACAAATATCTTCATACTTTCTCCTCCCATCGAGTAATCTACGCAATTGAGATGGCTTTGAACGGACATTTTGTAACACACAGACCACACTTCACACACTTTTCCTGATCTATTTCAAATGGTTCCCCTCGTTTACCAGATATCGCATTCTGCGGACAACTTCTTGCACAGAGACCACAGCCTTTACACATCTGAGGATTGATGATGTATTTTTTGAAGGCTGTACACGAGCCACTTGGACATTTTCCTTCTATATGTGCTATGTACTCATCTTTAAACAGTTTCAAAGTGCTGAGTATTGGGTTTGGTGCTGTTTTTCCAAGTCCGCACAAAGATGCGGTTTTTATAACCTTTGAAAGATATTCGAGGTTTTCAAGATCTTCGTAAGTTGCTTCACCGTTTGTGAATTTCTCAAGTATCTTGTATGCCTGCATCGTTCCTTCACGGCAGGGAATACATTTACCGCAGGATTCTCTTTTTGTGAAATCAAGGAAGAATCTTGCAACCTCGACCATACAGGTTTTTTTAGTTATTACAACTATTCCACCGGATCCGACCATAGCGTCTGCAGCCTTCAAGGTATCGTAATCAAGTGGCATATCAAGAAATTCTTCAGACAAGCAGGCACCGGATGGTCCGCCTATTTGAACCGCTTTGAACTCTTCGCCTTCAACGAGTCCGCCACAAATATCGTAGATTATCTCTCTCAGAGTTGTTCCAAATTCCACTTCGATTATCCCTGTAACCTTCACAGGTCCTGCAACTGAAAACATCTTGGTACCGGGTGAATTTTCCGTTCCGCGTTTCCTGTAATTTTCAACACCATCTCTGATTATTCTTGGAACGTTTGCAAATGTTTCAACGTTGTTTATGAGTGTCGGATAACCCCACAGACCGCTTTGGGCAGGGAATGGTGGTTTTGGTTTTGGCATTCCACGTTTTCCTTCTATCGATGCCAAAAGCGCTGTTTCTTCTCCACAGACAAACGCACCGGCACCTTCTTTAACTTCCAGATCGAAATTGAAGCCCGTTCCGAGTATGTTATCACCGAGCAATCCAAGTTTTCTAGCATCTTCAATCGCTTTTTTGAACATCTTAACCGCAACCGGATACTCCGCTCTTATGTAGGCGTAACCTTTACTTGCTCCAACTGCATAACCTGCTATTATCATCCCTTCGAGCACCAGATGCGGATCTCTCTCAAGGAGGGTTCTGTTCATGAAAGCTCCGGGATCTCCCTCATCACCGTTGCACACAACGAACTTTTTCAATCCTTGACTCTTTTTGGTGAACTCCCATTTCAATCCGGTTGGAAATCCACCGCCACCTCTTCCTCTGAGACCTGATTTTTTTATTGTTTCAATGACATCGTCGGCCGACATACCAGAAAGAACTTTTATTAAGGATGTGTAGCCTCCTCTTCCCATGTAGTCTTCTATCGTATCACATTCAGAGTCTCCGATCTCTTCCATTATGTAAAAATCCTGATTTTTGAAAAGTGTCGTGTCTTCGAGTCTCGATTCTTTTTTTCCGGTTATGGGATCTGTCAGAAGCAAGCGCTCCACAACCTCACCGTTTTTTACTGTTTTCTCTATTATTTCTGAAACATCCTCAGGTTTCACGTCTGAATAGAAATATCCGTATGGAAGCACCTTGACCAGAGGACCTGATGAACATCTTCCACAGCATCCAGTCTTTTTAAGTTCTATTCCTTCGTTTTCTTCAAGCTTGTGAAGTTCGAAATCGTTCTCAGAGAGGTGTTTTTCGAATTCTTCATAAACTTTCAGGGCACCTTTTGCGCTACAACCTGTTCCAACGCAGACGTATATCGCCACTTTGTTCTTTTTTTCTTTTCTCAATTCGATCTGTTTTTCAATGTAGCTGAGGGCCTCTAATGGATTTTTAAACATCGCTATCATCCCTCTCTTTAAGTTGTTTCAGAATTTCTTTTACTTTTTCAGGTGTGAGGTTTCCGTAAACCTCTTCGTTTATGACCATAACCGGTGCGAGTGCACATGCACCGAGACAGCCAACCTGGTCGAGACTGAAAAGAAGATCAGTTGTGACCTCTCCCGGTTTAATTCCAATTTCCTCTTCAATGGCTTTCATGAGAGGAACAGAACCTTCCATGTGGCACGCTGTTCCATCACATATCTGTATCGCGTATTTGCCTTTTGGTTTCAATGAAAACTGGGAGTAAAAGGTTGCAACTCCGTATATCTTCGCGGGTGGTATGCCCATTGCGACACCAATGTAATTGACGACATCTTCTGGAATGTATCTATATTCTTTCTGAACTTCCAGCAGAATCCTTATGAGATTTTCTTTTCTGTACTGATGCTTTTTGAGTATCTCTTCTACCTTTTGAAAGCTTCTTTCCACCTGGTTCACCTCCAGTTCAGAAATATTTCAAATCAACTATCTTTCCCTGCTTTTTCAAGATGTCGGAGATATCTTTTATCAATCTGAATTTGAGTGAAATGTCGTGGCTGAAAAGCGGGTTCTGATGTGCTGGGTTTATCGCTCTACCAACAAAAAAATTCACCTCATCCGCTGTTTCAAGGAACTCCACTATCTTTTTTGCACCGTAGCCGATCTCTTTTTGTTGACCATCAAGATATCTGAAAACATGGGTGAGAGTAACAATTCCTTCTGTAACCAGATCGATTCCTTCCATGTACCCAACGGGTGGAGATTCCTCTTTGAGTGTGAAAAGATCTATCTTAACGTTCTTTTTAAGGATCTTTTCGAATATCTGTCCTGTCGTTCCACCACAAACGATCTTCTTACCTGGAAGTTTCATGAAACTTTCAACCGCTTCTTTATCTCTTTCTCTGTTTTCTGGTGGTCCAACAAACAGATTGACTACTTGATATTCTCTGAATCTTATCGCAGCAACCAGCGCATCGTCTCCTTTGCTTCTTTCATCCAGTTTCTTTGAAAGATTCACCAAATGCTTTGCGATCTGAGCGTGATTGACTTTATTTAAAAGAAGATTTCTGATCTCTTTTCTTACGTTTTCAATTCCAAATCCAAAAGGAAAAAGCTCTGTTCCCATTCCTGCCTGTGATATCCCGTCTGTCATTATGAAAAGCGAATCACCTTTTTCAACCTTGAATTTGCTAATAAAAACCTTTTTACCCTCTATGTTCTTTTCAGTTTTTTTCAGTTCGATATTTTCTGCGTTTTTGAAATAAAGAACCACTGGAAATTCATATTCGATTATCGAACACTCGGATGTTTTCGAATCAAAAAGCATGGTACAAAGCGTTGCGTAACTTATTCCTCTAACCTTACAGACCGGCAGGGTTTCAAGGATAGATTTGAAAACCTCCTCTATCGGTAAATTGTTGTAAACCATCGTCGTAGCTATGGAAGCTGTCAAAGTTGAAAGTATGCTCGCCTTGACTCCACTTCCGAGTCCATCTGAGATACTCACAACCACTCTGTCTTTTCCTCTTTTCATTTTTAAAGTATCACCGCAGATCTCTTCTCCTGTTTTGTTTTTGGAAAAATAACTCACTTCACAAGCGAGCATCTTTCTCCTCCAAGATTTTCTTTAAGTTTAAGAATTGGCTTTTGGTCTCGGCTATCGACTCACCGAGCATTCCCGCTATTTCCTGCGTGGTTTTCATCTGCCTGGTTAACATTTCTTCTATGCTCTCAAATGCCTGTTTTTTTATCTCGCTTATCTTCTTTTCCTGCATCTTTTCTTTTGTAATATCTATCAGCATGATGACATTCCCACCGTTTTCGGGAAGTTCGAAGGATTTCACAAAGAAAGCTGAGTAATCGTTTTGATTATCCAGTTCGAGATAATCTCCTGTGATTTTTGAATTCAGAATTTCCATTACCGTCTGTTCACCGAATTTGAAAAACAATCTTTCAGCTGCACGATTTTTGTATGTTATTTCTCCTTCGTTGAATATGAAAACAGCGTTCGGTGATTCTTCGACCACAAGGTTTGCCGTTGATTTTATTTTTTCAATCAAATACATAAGGCACATCTCAGGTTCGGCTTTTTTCAACACGACCGCTATAGCTTTTTCTCTGCATGTGTTGTAGCCACAAGCACTGCAATTCAGCTCTTTAGATGGATCATCTTTACCCATGAGTTTCAGAACTTCCTGTATTTTTTCTTCTGGAACATCTATTCGCTTGCTTCTATCTATGAACTTTCGCTTTGTGTTCAAACTCAAATTTTCTACATTTATCTTTGAAGCATCCGTTTGTGAAAGTTTCTGATGATTTAGAATTATCCTTTCTCTTTTTTCCATAAGGCCTGTGTCCTTTCTCATAAGTGGGCCTTCGATACATCCACCACTGCATGCGGATGCTTCTACGAAAAAAGGAGTCTTCATGGTATCTATCTTTTCGAATATCTTCGCAACGTTCTCGATGCCTTCAACAACGATATGATTTATCCAGCTGCCATTCATGGTCAGATTTATTCCACCGGAAAACGGATAGAGCCTTCCATTTGAAGGATACGGCGGTGTTGGATAGCTTTCAGATACATCTAAATCAAATTTTTGAAGGTATTCTTCGACCTCTTCAAAGGTCAGAACAAGATCAACGTATTCGCCCACTTCTGTTTTTTTAGCGATACATGGTCCGATAAAAACAACAGGAAAATCACCGAAGAAGAATTTCATGAATTTTGCGTGTGCGATCATCGGTGAATCGAAAGGAGCAAGATACTCAAGAACCTCTGGATAATATTCTTCCGCAAGGTTCACAACCACCGGGCAGGCTGTGCTTATAATAGTTTTTTTGTTTTTTTCAAAATATTCTACGTAATCTTTTGAAACTATATCAGCTCCCACTGCTGTCTCTTGAACAGCTACGGCGCCTAACTTTTTCAATGCTCCGATAACTTTGAACGGTTCATCGAAGTGAGCAAAGAACGAGGGTGCTATCGATACCAAAAACGGTTTTCCAATGAATCTATCCATTTCGTTCAGATCTTTTCGATATACTCTCGCACCCTGAGGACAGATATCTATGCACTTTCCGCAGACTATGCATTCTTCTTCTATAACTTCTGATGTACCTCTTTCAAAGCTTATGGATTTCACATAACAGTTTCTCAGGCATTTATAACAGTATCTGCAATCAACTTCGTTTGAAAAAATCAACATCTTTTCACTTCCCTGTGGTGATTTTCTTCAGAAAAATTTCTTTCACATTCTCTTCGTTCACACCACTCACGATCTCGCCATCTATTTCGATACAAATTCCTTTCGAACAATTTCCAAGACACAGAGAGCCGTATATCTTCATACCCGGTACTTTATCTCTAATTTCCTTCAACTTCTCAACCACTTTGTAAGAACCCTTCAAATAACAGGAACTCCCCATGCAGACCCTTACTATCATCTCTACCACTCCACCATTTCACATCAGAATTCGTTATTTTTTTATCGTTATATATTTAACGTTATTTTTTTCACGATTTAATTTTAGAGTATAAGATCAAGATTGTCAACAGAATTTTTTTCACAAAATCACTAATATCGTGCTAAAATTAATTTTAGATTTTGATTTTCAAGGGTTTTCTTTTGAAACACAAATCATTTAAAAGAAAATAAGATTTCTCGTCGCTAAGTTCCTCGAAATGACACATAATAAATTGTTATCTTAAACGAATTTGGTGTTTATGCCATTTAAATTTTGCAAGGGTGTCCCTTATTTCAAGAATAATGACGTTTTTCAATACTTTTAGTTAACAGAATCATTACCCTTCAGGGGGGTGGAAGGTTGAGGCGTTCGCTGATAATTTTTGTGTTGATTTTTCTCTTTTCTTTCATAGTACTTGCACGCGATTTTATTTTTTTCAGTGGACTTTCTGGAAGGGTTATACCGGAAAACAGCAGTTGCTTTCTGAGTCTTGCAGAATACATTAAAAATTTAGAACAGGATACTACTCTGATCGATCTTGGAAACAGCCTATATGGTTCTGAGCAATCCGTATATTATTTATTGAACGAACCAGAAGAATTCAAAAAATTCATCCTCGACTTTTACACATCTTATTCCATAATCAAATGTATAGGTGAAAAGGATCTGTACATCGAAGATCTTCTCAAAGGATTAAAATTGTTTTCTGGAAACGTTTCATCGGAAACTCTCAACGTCGAAAAATACCTTTTAGGCGATGATTTTGTCTTTGTACCACTCAGCCTAACGGCCACTAATCTGATTTTTGAAAATTTTCAAGTCGCAGAACCTTTTAAATCCTTGAGTGATATCCTTGATTCTTTGAACATTGCCGAAAACGACTCAAAGATCGTGATTGTCGGAATATCGAATATGCAGGATATAAACATAGGTTCGATCGTTGAAAAGCTTGATAGAAGAGTTGATCTTGTGATTTTTCAATCGGAATTTTCCGGAATATTCGATATAGCAGGCAAAAAAGCCCTTGCACTGTCGAACAAGGATGTTTTGAAATTGGAGATCCACGATAATAACTTAGAATACAATTTTGAAACACTTCCAAAAATCAAAACCGAAGAGTTTACACAGGAGCTTGAAAGAATAAACTCATGGCTTGAAAAAGAGTTAGCGATCTTCATGTACAGACCCAAAGATTACGGATTCAACGGTTTGAACCCGGTTAACACCACAGCAGAATTTCTCGCAAGAAATTTCTCTGAAATAAGAAACGCTATCCCGTTGTTTGTTTTTGATGAAGCAAGAACAGAACAGAAAATTACAATAAAAGATGTATTGCAAATAATGGATAATAAAACAATCTACAGAACAAAGATATCGGGTAAAGAATTAGAAAAACTTATAAACACTTTGTTGAAAAATAACCTTAAATTTGAAACAGAAAACATCAATTACATCGTTCAAGTAAATGATGAAAAACCGTTGAAATGGTTGAGATATAAAGGCAAGTCGATTCTTAAAAGCTCAAGTTTTGAATTGATAACGAACATGCCCGTTTCAGGAGAGATGAAATTCGAGGTAATTTCACAGGAATTTTTGAATATCTTCAACAAAAGACCTGTTTCAATCAAGTACATTAAAAACTGGTATGTTATAGACTCCTCTTTTGAAAAAGAATTTCGCTATTATGTCGTGGATTGGGGCGATAGCATAGGAGCACTATCGATCCTTTTCAACAAAGATTCCAAGCTTTTGATGGACATAAATGGAATTGAAGATCCGCGTGAATTGATGGTTGGAAGTATTCTGATAATTCCGATATTTTAGGAAACAGTGCTTAACATATAGAATTTTTCATTGATAAAGTTGAATAGAAAACTGTAATAGTGATATAATCCTTTCGAAAGAAGTTAATTCTAAAGGGGGTATAAATGATGAAGAAGTTTCTGGTTTTATTTTTAGTTCTTCTAACCGTCGCAGTTCTGGGTCTCTCACAGCGAATAAACATCACCGGTGATATTGGTTACACAGTGGGAATCAAAACTGATATCACCCAAGATTCATCCCCGGTAGCCACAAATGTTTCACTCAGTCTTGTAGAAGGCGGTGTAACTTTCAGTTATGAAGTAGTTGAAGACTTTGCAATAGGTGCAAGAGTTGGTTTTGCATATGCACCGATCGAAGCAACAGATATTCAACTCATATACGATTCTGCTTCTGCAACAACGTTCATGCCACTTGATATAATGGTCGTGGCATCCTACAAATACGCATTCGATGGTTTTGGAATAGGTGTTACAGCAGGTGGAGGATTGAGCACCCCTGATTTCTTCAGCCACTTTGGTTGGGTTGTTAAAACAACCATAGGGGGATTCTATTCCTTTGGTAACTTCAGAGTTACTCTTGGGGCCGGTATAGAGATGAGAAATTACAGCGTTGGTGAAGGAAGAACTTTGAATTTCATAGGTGTTCCAATTTCTCTCGAGTTCAACTATAGTTTCTGATAAAATGAGGGCTATGAAAATATAAAAGCCGGGTGTTGATACCCGGCTTTTATTCTATTTAAATTGGCTTCCTGCTTCATCTTATGGTGACTCCCAGAAGAATTTTCCTTCAATTCCGCCATCAGTATATGGTCCACAGGTTTAACTTCAGACGATTCGCGTCCTACTTCATGTTCTAAAACACAATTTACCAAATCAACTTCCGCGTTTATATTTCTACCATCTTCTGCAACACATTCAAATATTTCTCAACTATTCTTATTTATCAATCAATTTCTAATCGTTAAAAACCTATATATCAATTGCCAGCCTTTTTCAAAGAGTAGTTAAATTCAAACTTTATCAAAATTATCAATGCTGTTAACTTTTAGCAGCGAAAGTGATCGAAAACACAGATTATTTAAATTAAGATTCCTCGTCGCTAAAGTTTCTCGGAATGACAAGGAGATCATTGTTCTGAAAGAATCAAAGTACTATGTCACCTCGAACGAATGCAAGGGATCTTAAGATTCCTCGTCACTTCGTTCCTCGGAATGACATCATGAAACTGTCATCCCGAGCGAACGCGAGGGATCTTATTTAAATGTCAGTAAAGAGTATTCTCTATTTCAAGAATAATGAAGTTTTTGATGTTTTTCAATACTTTTAGTTAACAAAACAAAAAGGGGTGAATAATCACCCCTTTCTTTTTTGCTTATTCCTATCTCTTTCAGAGAGAAGCTAAATTCGGACGTGAGAGCGGCAGCGGTCTGCTGGCCGTGCTATTAGATGGGTTTCCATCTCTTTCAGAGAGAAGCTAAATTCGGACTCTTCAATTCTGTATTATTGATAAATAAAGGCATGCAATAAGCTAACATTCTCTACCT
>JARRBB010000058.1 GCA_029981435.1 Thermotogaceae bacterium
TGCTGTTTTTAGCTTGTATTGATAGACACAGAATATTATTCATTTTTCAAAGAGCTATTTTCAACGATAATATCGATGAATAGCTGTTTTGGTGAACTATATGTCTTAAAAAAGCATTGTTCCTTATTTCGCAAGTTTGAAGTATTTTATCACTTCATATTGTATCATAACTTATGACTTGTAAATTTATTTATACCTATATGGATCATGTACTGCCGGCGGACGGAACGGTCTGTAAGATGTGGTAGCTCACATTTCAAAGTTTAAAACATCTTCAAAGTGTTTTATCACACCATCATCATGCACAGAAACAACATCCAGCTGGTAAGAATGAAATTTTTGAGCAACTTTTTCATTGACTAAATAATAATTTATGGCATATATTATTTTCCTTAATTTGTTTTTGTTGACTCTCTGAAAAGGTTCTATAAAATCCGCTTTGCCAGATTTTACTTCAACGAACACGAGTTTTTTCTTTCTGGATACTATCAAATCTATCTCACCGAATCTGCATCGGTAATTTCTATGAACGAGTCTGTAACCCTTTTTTCTGAGATATTCGAGTGCTTTCTGTTCTCCAATTTCACCCTTCTTTTTTGACTCCATGTATGCTCGGGACCTTTATGTAATTTCCTTCTTTTTCAGGGAAGTTGTTCTTTATAAGATCTTTATCTTCAAATTCCCTTACTTCATCTTTTCTCAAAATATTGGTGCTCTCAACGGTAGTGTAGGTTTCTTCAACATTCGACACATCCACTTCGTCGAGAAGTTCCATGTATTCAAGGATCCGTTGCATATCATTCAAGAGCTTGGGTCTTAAATTCTCCGGTATTTTTAGTTTGGAAAGTTTCTCAAGATGTTCCATCAATTTCTGGTCAACCTTTATTTTCAAATTCTATCCCTCCTGTTAAATCCTTAAAGCTAACTTTTTCAATTTCAGAAATTTTTGTGGCTTCGATGTTTTCGTTCTTTATCTCATCATATAACTCTTTTCTGAGTATTCTGATGTTATCAGGTGCAATTATTCCTATTTTAACAGTTTTTCCCTCAATTTTCACTATCTTTATTTCTATATCATCACCTATCATTATACTTTCTTCTTTTTTACGACTCAAAATAAGCAATTTTATCCCCCATTTTTCTTTCCAGAGTTTTCTTCCACCAGTTTTCTGCTTCTTTCAAGTTCTTCAACAACTCTGTGCTTTATCCTGTAGCCACTGCCGTCCATTATGATCTGTCTTGCAAGGTTGCTTTTGGTGTTTATCACGATAGGTGCGAGAAGATTTATGGTCATCTCCTTCGGTCTGTCTTTTGGAATAACCAATATACAAACAACAAGGACATCTTCTCTTGACTTTATGTCCAACATCTGTACAGTTCCTTCATCTATTTTAACATCGTAATCTACTCTTATCAGCCACGGATTTATAACAGGAAGGATTATCTCAGGTTCATCAATACTCACAAGCCATTTTATAGGCTCGCTTTCTGGTCTCTCTACTATCACGTAATTTTTCAACTTTTCAAATCCGGGTATTCCCTCTTCAAAATGGATTATGCTCTCCTCAGAGACTTCAAGTTCTCCAATCCGTGTCAGAATCTTCTGAGTTTTCACCAAATCAACTCACTCTCCTATTAAATTAGCTTAAAAAGTCAACCAATGTTGGCGTTATAACTTTCGCACTTGATTTCAAAGCTGCTTGAAGCACTGCTTGATCCATGGAAAGCTGTGCGACAACTTCAGTTATATCCGCATCCGTTTCCTTTGAAAGATATTCCGTTATGAAAGAATTCAGATCTTCCAGCCTGTTGTCTATCATTTCAAGCATCCTTGTGACACTGCCAACGAAGGCAAGGTTTATGTTGGTGTTCTGGACAAGATCATCTATTGCACCGACATCGGTGTTGGAAAGTTTTATCGAATTTCCATTTCTCAGATCCTTTATCATTCTGTCCACGACATCAAAAACACTTTCACCACGTCTTGTGACAAAAAGGTCTCGAACTGTGACGTTGTATTCAACATTGTAGCCAGCAACTTGGACCTTTAGTTTTCTGTCAGCTTCCTCAGGTGTAAGTTCTATATTCACCTTACCACTCGAATCAACACTCACAGGTGGTTTATCGGATACAGGACCACCGAAAATATACGTCGTGCCGATTCTGGTGTTGGCAATTGAGACAAGATGTTCTTTTATCTTTTCAAGTTCTTTTGCTATAGCTTCTCTGTCAACACTGGATAGAGTATCACTTGCTCCTCTAACCATCAGTTCACGTATTCTCTGATATATCGAAGAAACTTCCTGAATGGTGGCATCATAGGAATTTGCTATGTTACTTGTGGTTTCAACGTTCCTTTTGTACTGTTCGATCTCGCGCTTTTGAGATGCTATATTGGATGCCCTTGTGGCAAGAACGGCATCATCAGACGGGTATTGTATCTTCTGACCGCTGGCAAGCTGGTTTTCGCTTTTTGAAATCCTTTTGAAAACACTCTGAAGATTTCTTAAAACCTGAGAATTAAGCATAGTTTGAGTTATTCTCATCTTTTATCACCTGCCAACTATACCGAGCCTATCAATGACCCTCTGTATCATCTCATCGACCGCGGTTATAACCCTTGCAGAAGCATTGAAAGCCTGCTGATACTTTATCAAATTGGACATTTCTTCATCAAGAGATACACCTTTTATCCTTTCGCGTTCATTATCAACCTGAAATTTCAAAAGCTCGTTGTTGCTCTTCATTTTAATCGCGGTTTCTCCCTCAACACCCAATTCAGCAACCACGGACCCCAAGAAGATCGAAAAGCTCTCCGTACCGTTCGAGAGTATGCTCTGAAACTTCGAGTTTGCAATATGTTGAATTATATCCACATTCGATGGACCAATCGGTTCTATTCTTTCAACAATCCAGTCTCCGTTTGAATCTATCGCTTTCCCTGAATCAACTGCTAAAACTTCCGGTTTATAACTCAAAGTGGAAGAAACGGAAAATTGATAAGAAATGCCGAGCCCATAATCGGCTTCGTTTTTGTCTATTTCGAGTCTTTTTGCAAGATCAACGTAGCTTTTAAAATCATTGTAATCCCATGTTCTGTCTATCAGCGTGTAGTTCGCACTCCAGTCTCTCACTCCATCATCAGAAATAAAGCCTACCTTTTCCCAGAACTCCCTTGGTCCTTCTATGTTCATGTTTCTCATGTCGAAATTGTAGTCTCTTCCTGCTCTGAAAACGAGTGAATTGTGAGGTGTTAAATCTGCAATAACACCTGTTTCAGCGTCGTTTATTTTTTGCACAACATCTTCCAGTGTATCCACCACAGGATCGATATGAATGGTGGTACTGTTGATAACTATATCAAAACCATTGTTTATTATTCCCGTTTCCACAGCATCGGTTTCATCAAGCCCAAGTACATTGTCCAGAGTTGGTGTGTCGTTTTTCAGAGCCGCCACCGTTGTGTACTCTGCTTTAACATCCACAAGAAAACCATTTTCATCTGCTGGATCAACGTTTCTTATATCGTAGTCAACGTTGGATTTGGGAATTATGTATATGTAATCTGAGTTACCATCCGAATCTACATCAACAATTTGAGCAGTTACATCAGAAGCACCTGAAATAGCACTGACTATGTTGTTCATTATAGTGTTCACATCGTCCGAAGGATCTATGACTATATCCACACCGTAAACTCTATAACTCTGAGGAGAAGAAAATCTGGTTTTGAAGTCCTCTATAGAATCTCTGCCGATTCTAACGACATCGAAGTTTACGTAATCAAAACCAAGGTTTCTTAAAATTGAGTTTCCAAGATCAAGTATCAGTTTATCGTCCAGAGAGTTACCACCAACACCTTTGAAATACAATCTGTAATTGCTGTCGTAAGCCTGATAATCTATGTTCAGCCAGCTTGAAGCACCTGAAGTATTTATATTATTCATTATTGTTTGCAAATCATCACCCGTATCGATTGAAACGGAGCTTACATTACTCCCATCAAAAAATATCAGATTACCATTCAGATTCGGTTGTATGTTAGCAGGATTGGAATCACTGAAATCTTTTCCGCCTGTTATATAGTTTATGCTGCCATTTGAAAGCTTTGTTGTGCCAAGAAGTCTGAAAATTCTCGGATCATCTGGGGCGGTTACAGGTCCGAGCTGTTCAAAAAACGGGATACCTGTTACCGAACCTTTCGAATCGTAACCTTCTTGATGTATAAGATTTATCTTATCAGTCAAATTCAAAACAAACTCATCTATTCTCTGCATGTATTTCGGTATTATTTCATCTCTCAATTCCACAAGAGCTTTCATTTCACCGTCGGTTATAACTACCTTACTGTTACCCACGAAAAGCTCGTATATTCCTCTGCTGAAAGGTCTCTCAACGGCTCGCATGTAATTGATTTCAGAACCCGAAAGGGCTACCTTATCGCCTATTCTCAGATCAATCTGTCCGTCATCTCTGTCTTTGTAATAGATGTTGGCGTATTGAGAGAGTTCGTCGAGCAGTCTATCCCTTTCATCGATCAAATCATTTGGCTGGGAATTCATGACGAGTGAGGTTCTAATCTTGACGTTGACGTCTGCTATTCTTTCGAGTATGGAGTTTATTCTCTCAATCTTCTGCTCTATCTCGTTGTTTATATCCAACCTCAACTGCTGTAATCTGTCGTAAAGGTCAACGACGTTCTGAGTAAGTTCCGTCGCACGTGCAACGACTTCTTTCTTCGCTGCCACATTCGTCGGATCGTTTATAACTTCCTGTAGAGAGTTCCAGAAAGAATCGTAAAGATATCTTACTCCACTATCACCAGGTTCACTGAAGAGTTGTTCCACAAAGTGCATGTTAGAAGATATGGTGTTCCAGTAACTCTCCTTCGCATTGACCTGACGATACTGTGAATCCAGAAAACTGTCCCTTATTCTCTCTATACTTCTAACCATCGAACCGGTTCCAACCTGCAGGGGTATCGAAGGCTGGGTAAGAGAAGAAGTTGGCACCGGTGGAGTAGCAACAATCACAGGCCTTTGTCTTGAAAAGCCTTCGGTGTTCGTATTTGCAATATTATGAGCGACAACGCTCATCGCCAATTTATGGGTATAGATACCCAGTATCCCGGTATTTAAAGTTCCAAATATGCTTATATCAGGCATTTAATTAAACTCTCCCATCGAGAAAGGATGAAGAAGCTTCCTCTTTATGTTTCCCTCTGCTGTTGTAGAAAGTTTCTCTCTTGAGATTTCCACTCAAGAGTCTCAAGGTGAGTTCGATGTAATTGTTTTCAAATTCAAGCATACTCTTTATTCCCAGATTCAAAACAGCTATGTCGTTTATAAGTTCCATCAACTTAACGAACTTCATCATAAGATTCAAAGAATAAGGTTGAGGAAGTTTTTCACAGAGTTCTATCGCTTTAATGTTCCTTTTAATGTTCAGAGAATTTTTAAGCTCTTCAAGCAGGATCTCCCTCTTTTTTTCAGATTCGCCGATATCGAAAAGTACCTTTTCTTCCTCAAGCACTAAGTCAGAAAGCTTTTCAATATCACGGTTCTGAATATAATCACGCTTTTTTTCTAGCAAACTCTTCAGAATTTCATGCAGATGTATCTGTTTTTCAATCACTTCATCGAATTTTTCAATGTGTTCGGTTGGAACTTTGAAACCTTCCATCAAGACTCCTCCCCTAAAATTTTACGAGCGATCTTTTCAGGGTCGATCTGGTATGTGCCGTTTTCTATACTCTCTTTAAGTTTCATAACGAGCTCTTCCCTTACTTCCGGTATTTCTTTCGCTTTTTTGAGAATACTTATCAGCTTGACCTTGCCAGTTATCTCAACAGATGAATCCTTTTCGACCCTGCTATTTCGCGATTCTTTATTTATCTTTCCTTCTTTTGCACCTGTTATTCCTAAAAAGTTTTTGATATTGTTTATCTTCATTCCTTCTCCATCTATCATCTCTTATTCCTCCCTCCTTTCCATCATCTATTATATCGGCAAAATAAGATTTTTTTTGAATCTAAAACTTCTCAAAAAACAAACCGCAGCCCTTTCAGACTGCGGTTTGTTGTTCACAAAGTGGTCAATCCACATATATCATCTTTATTGTCATACCGCCGTCTACGGTTAGATTCGTTCCGGTGATGAAACCAGCATCATCAGAAGCCATAAATAGACAGGCTTTCGCTATATCCTCTGGTTTTCCAACTCTACCAGCAGGATGCTGTTTGTGATCTATATCTCTGAGAACAGGAGTCTTTCTGAGAGATTTTTTCTTCCAGTCTGAAACTTCGATCCAACCGGGACTGATTGCACAAACTCTTATTCCATACTTTGAAAGACTGATCGCAAGTGAATGTGTCAGGGCTATTATTCCACCTTTTGAAGCTGAATACGGTTCCGTGTCAGGTTCGGACATAAAGGCTCTTGTTGAGGCTATGTTTATTATCACTCCACCCTTTTCTTTCATGTATTTGGCAGCATGCTTACTGCAAAGGTATGGACCCGTTAGATTCACATCGATAACTCTTTTCCAGTCAGCTGTCGGTCTTGTGAAGATATCACCACCACAGCTTATGGCTGCGTTGTTAACGAGAATATCCACAGAACCATACAGATTAACGGTCTTTTCAACCATGTTTCTCACAGATTCTTCATCTGCCACATCTGTCTTTATGAATTTACACTCCCCACCAGATCCCTTTATGATTTCCTCTCTTTCAACACCGGCTTCCTCATCTATTTCGGCAAGAACAACCTTTGCACCATTTTTACTGAACTCCTGAGCTATTGCAGCCCCAATTCCCTGTCCTCCACCTGTTACTATCACTACTTTGCCTTCAAAACTCAAAATATCTACCCCTTACCTGAGATTTTCAGTCTTTATCAGGAATCACAAGATTCGCAATTATACCAACGAGTGCGGCAAGTCCAACACCTTTCAGTGCTATGTTACCAACTTTCAGTATAGCTCCACCTATTCCTATTGTCAATATGAAAGAAACAACCAGAAGGTTTTTGCTTTTGCTGAAATCGACCTTTGCATTTATCATGGTTCTGACTCCAACAGATGCTATCATTCCAAACAGCACAAGGCTGACCCCACCTATGACAGGTGTTGGGATTGTTCTCAAAACGGCTCCAAACTTTGCGAAGAATGCAAGGATAATCGCTATAAATGCAGCACCTCTTAAAACTGACGGATCGTAAACTCTTGTGAGGGCAAGAACACCTGTATTTTCACTGTAAGTTGTGTTGGCTGGCCCCCCAAGTAATCCCGCAACGGCTGTGGCAAGTCCGTCACCGATGAGGGTTCTGTGGAGTCCGGGTTTCTCTATGAAGTTCTTTCCAACCACTGCGCCATTTGTGGTGATATCACCTATATGTTCCATGAAGGTTGCGATCGCAACAGGAGCTATCAGAGAAATTGCCTTCCAGTCGAACTTGGGAAGCATGAAACCAGGCAATGCGACAACAGGTGATTCTTTAACTACCGTGAAATCGACGATTCCCATCGTTACAGATACGATGTATCCAACCAGAACGCCCATGAGCACAGGAATCATTCTGAAAAAGCCTCTTACCATTGTTGAAAAAGCTATGACTGTTGCAAGCACTATCAACGATACGGTCCAGTTTTGTGATGCCATATCTATAGCAACGGGGCTCAAAGTAAGCCCTATGACCATTATCATCGGACCGGTTACAATAGGAGGGAAAACTTTGTTCACTCTTTCAAGACCGATTACTTTCACAAGTAAGGCAAAAAGAAGGTAAACAAGTCCAGCTATCACAATTCCACCAGTTGCATATGAAAGGTCTCCAAATTGTTCTTTAACAAGAAGAATGGGAGCAATGAAGGCAAAACTTGAACCTAAGAAAACGGGAACGGAAAACCCAGTTACAGAGTGGAAAAGTAAAGTACCAATGCCAGCGGTGAAGAGAGAAACGAGAGGGTCAAGACCAGTAAGGAGAGGAACAAGAACGGTTGCACCAAACATCGCAATGAAATGCTGGAGGGAAAGAATCGTTTTTCGCCACCCATGAACTTTCAAAATCGCCCCCGAATCGTTCAGGGTGACGGTTTTTTCCATTTCCATTTTTCAACACCCCTTTTGAATTTTGTTAAAAGACCGCGATGTTTCGTGAGATTTTACCATACGTTTTTTTAAAGTTTGAAAAATCGAAGTAACAAACTTTTGAATTCAATCAACAAACAGCACCAATTGATTTGGTTATTTCTTTCAAAGTATCATATAATTGTTTTGCAGTCTTAGATCCTTAATGAATCCATGGAATCTTTTAAAACATAAGAGAAAATAATATGACTTTCAGGGGGTTTTCGCAATGAACGAGATGGTAAAGTTGCTGATTGATTTCAGGCAAGAACATGAAAAGAATCACGTAATGCATCTGGAATTATCTGACAACACGATATTTGGTTATGTTGACGAGAATCAGCTTTTTGAAAAATTGCTCACAACTTTTGAGCCTTTCAATCCGGAATTCAGAGTCAGGGTGCTTGAAAAAGAAATACCGGAGAATCTGAGGTATGCCACTGTAATCACCCCAACGTGTGATATGAGGAGGTTTCCCATATTCGAAAGTGAAAGAATTCATCAATTGATTTTCAACGAAAAAGTGAAGGTGCTTCAGATTCAAACGGATTACTATTTGGTAAAAGATCTTAAAAGTTCCTACATAGGTTATGTTAGAGCACCTCAGTTGAGATTCTCGGATGAAGTTAAAAATGACTACAACTGTATCATCTCGTCAAGATTTGCGACCATCACTTTCGAAGATTTTGAAATGCAGCTTCCGTTTGCAACAAAATTGAAATTGATAGATTCTATAGATGGTTTCTGCTATGCTGAAACACCTCGAGGAATAGGAAAGGTCAGAAAAGAAAGTGCAATGTTGATCCCTGAGTTCGCTGGTAAAGATATCGTAGAAATTCTAAATCAGTACATTTCGACACCTTATCTCTGGGGAGGAACGAGTACGTTCGGAACCGATTGTTCCGGTTTGGTTTACAGAGTTTACGATGCTTTTGAAATAAATGTTCCAAGAGACAGCAGTCAGCAATTCGAAAAACTTGAACCTGTATCTCAGGAAGATTTAAACGTCGGTGATCTTGTGCTTTTCAAAGGTCATGTAGGAATATATGTAGGAACTGGAAAAATGGTACATTCGTCCGCTTCACTTGGCGGAGTCTATGAAAGCAATATTTTTGAACCGAAAGATACCTATGAAGAAAAACTCAAAAGGGGTATCATAGGTTTTAGAAAGGTAAGAAAATACTGAACTTGGAGGAGGTTGAAAAATGATTCTGAAAAACTGCAGAATAGTTGATCCGTTTTTCTCTATAGAATCAGGTTACATTGAAATCGAAGATGGTTGTATAAAGAATTTTGGAGCAGGTAGAATATCTAAAGGTGAAGATTTCTCAGGTGCGACTCTGATACCTGGATTTGTTGACACTCATATGCATGGTGCGCTTGGATTTGACACAATGGATAGAGATGAAAATGGCCTTAGAAAAATAGAAGAGTTTCTGTATTCCAAAGGAGTAACAACCTTTTTACCAACCACAATAAGCTGTCCGTTCGATGAACTCATCGAAACGCTTGATTTCATAGAAAGATATAAAGAAAAATATCCCTTCTCTTCTGTGGAGGGTGTTCATGTAGAAGGACCCTATTTGAGTATCGAAAGAAAAGGAGCACAGAACCCGAAATTCATAAAATCACCTGACGACGAAGAGGTCGAGAAGCTTCTCGAATATAAAGAAACAATAAAAGTCATAACCATCGCACCGGAGATAGAAAATGCCTTGAAGTTCATAAAAATATTTGAAAAAAGCGGAATCACAACCGCCCTTGGTCATAGTACCGCTACGTACGAAGACTTTTTGAAGGCTCACATGGCCGGCAGCAGAAGAATAACCCATTTCTTCAATGGAATGAATCCATTACATCACAGAGAGGTAGGTCTTGTCGGTGCGGGCTTGATTCATGAGGATGTGTACGTTGAACTGATATGCGATAAAGTGCACAGCACTCCTGAAGCGATAAAACTTGTGTTTAAAAACAAGAACTTTGAAAAAATAATACTCATAACGGATTCAATGAGGGCAACTGGGCTGGAACCTGGAGAATATGAACTTGGAAAGCAAAAGGTCATCGTTGATGAAACTTCCGCAAGACTTGAAGATGGAACGCTTGCTGGGAGTATTTTGACGCTCGACAGAGCTGTAAAAAACGCTGTTTCGATAACAGGTTTACCGTTGAACGAGGTTTTAAAATCGGCCGTTACAGCTCCTTTGAATTCTATAAAGCTTTATGATAGAGGAAGGATAATGAAAGGTTATAAGGCAGATCTCGTGCTTCTCGATGACAAACTTGATGTTCTAATGACCATAAAAAACGGGAGAGTGGTCTACAGTGTTTGATGGACTCATAGTTAGAAAAGATGGAAGAACATTCTTCGAAAATGTGATACTCGAAGACCTTGCTCAGAGATTTGGAACACCACTTTACGTTTATTCAAATAAAGTCTTAGAAACTCAGATCAACAAAGCCAAAGAGGCGTTGGGCGGTTTGAATTTCGATATCGCATACGCGACCAAGGCCAATTACAATGTGAACATCCTCAAAGTTTTAAAGCAAAACGGCTGTAAAATAGATGTTGTATCGATGGGAGAAATATTTCTGGCACAGAAAGCAGGATTCAATCCTGAAGAGATGGTTTTCAATGGAAATGGTAAAACACCAAAGGAATTGGAGTGGGCAATTGAAAACAATATTTTCATGCTCAACATAGATAATCTCGAAGAGGTCGAACTGGTTCAGAAAATAGCCTCAAATCTGCACAAAAAGGTTAACGCTTCCTTAAGGTTGAATCCTGAGGTTGAAGCGGACGTCCATCCACACGATGCAACTGGAAGTCATCAGAGCAAATTTGGAATGAGTTTCGAACAAGCTTATGAACTTTTAAAAAACGCGAAAAAGTATAAGAACATAGACTTCATCGGCATTCACACGCACATCGGCTCGCAAATTCTTGATTTCGAGCCATATTTGAAGACCTTCAAAAAAGTAGAAGATTTTCTCAAAGATACACGTGAATTTTTCGCTCCAGAGTTTTATAATATAGGTGGAGGTTGGGGAATAAAATACAGAGACTCAGAAAGAGAATTCGACATTGAAAAATTCAGAGAAAAGGTCTTGCCGTATTTGAAAACCTTCAAACTGAACATCATAGTTGAACTTGGAAGATATCTTGTGGCACCTTCCGCAGTTTTACTCAGTAGAGTTCTCAGGGTTAAAGAAAGAAAAGGAAAAATCTTCGTGGTTTTGGATGCAGGAATGAACGATTTGATAAGACCGGCACTTTA
>JARRBB010000013.1 GCA_029981435.1 Thermotogaceae bacterium
AATCTACAAAAAGCTTTGTTTAGTTGGTTCAATAAAGAATTTTGAAGACTTGGATGAAATCCTTGATTTTGGTTTTGATTTGCTTATGAACAGATACAGAAATATTCTGGCCGATTATGCATCGATCGGTGAAAAAGAGATCGAAGATTTGCAGTATCAACAGTTTTTGGAAAAGTTCGCTGAAAAAAGGAGATTCCTGAAAAAAGGTGGAATTTTGGATTTGGAGAGGGCAAAGCAAACTTTCATGAAAGATCTGGTTGATGGAAAAATAGGAAGAGTTATTTATGAATTACCGGAGGATGTGATAGGTTGAAAATACTTTCCATAGACACTTCAACGGATAGAATCGTCTTTGGTTACAAGGATGAGCTTCAGGATGCAGAATATTCTTTCTGTGGCGATTTAAGACATTCAAGGACTTTGATGATCAAACTGGATGACTTTTTGAAGAGTTTGAAGGTTGATATAAATGAGATAGACTTATTTGGTTGTGGAATAGGGCCCGGTTCTTTCACGGGCCTGAGAATAGGTATTGCATCGGTGAAGGCTCTTGCCTATGTAGAGAACAGAAAAATCGTTGGTATCCCATCGCTCGATCTTTTCGCGTTGAACGTCCCAGCCAGTGGTTATGTCCTTGTGTTGAAACATGCAAGGGATACAAATTACTATGGAGCACTGTATTTCAAAGATAGGGGTAATCTTACACTTCAAATACCTCATTTTTTCGAAGAGAAAACTTCTATTTTTGAAAAATTATATGAACTTGAAGATCTTGATGAACTCTTTTTGATTGGTGACGGTGCAGCAGATTTTAGAGAACTTCGAGAAAACTTCAAGGTTTTTGAATGTTTCGATAAACAGTACAGTGAGATAAGGGGTCTATATCTGGTTAACGAAACTGAAAAACGTTTTGCGTTGAACATCGATGTTTACGATTCCAGATCTCTGCTACCACTATATCTGCAAAGACCTCTTGCGGAAATAAACTGGGAAAAAAGACATGGCAACAAGGGGGATGAAAATGGCTGAAAAGATCGAATTGAAAAATATACTTGAAAAACTTCAAGAACGCGCCGAATATCTCGGTAATGGAATAGTGAAAGTTGACTTCTTTTTGAATCATCTTGTGGATACCTCAGCTATGGATACAATAGGTGAGGAGATAGCAAATTTTTTTAAAGACTATTCTCCGAACAAGATACTCACCGTTGAAAGTTCGGGAATAATTCCAGCTTTTGCAACGGCATTAAAGTTTAGGATCCCGTTGCTTTTTGCGAAGAAAAAGGGTGCTTTAACCATGAAAGACGCCCTGGTGGAAAAGGCTGAATCTCGAACACGCGGAAGCGAAGTGGAACTTCATGTATCGAAAGAATTTTTGAACGAAGATGATAAAGTGATCATCGTGGATGATTTTCTTGCAAGCGGTAAAACAATAGAAGCTCTGATGAAAATAGTAAAAAGGTCTGGTGCCGATCTTGTTGGAATAGCAGCGGTTATGGAAAAAGAATTCGAAGAAGGCAGGAAACACCTTGAAAAACTGACAGATGTTCCTATTTATACAGTTTTTAAAATATCTCTTGAAGGTGATAAACCGGTGTTCAAAATCTAATTTAGAATCAGAGTGCAAACAGGATGGTGGCGTTTTTGAAGATAGAGAAATACGTTGTTCTCTTGTTGATGATCATTATTTCACTTGGTATAGGTTTTCAATTCATGGATATCAACCGTGATAGAAAAGAATCTTTTGAAATCCAAGAAAGTTTTTCTAAACAGATGAGTGGAAGTCAAACCGAAGACTCCAGAATAGATTTGAACAAGGCAACTATGTCCCAGCTTATAAAACTTCCGGGCATAGGTCCTTCAAAGGCAAGAGCTATTGTAGAGTACAGGGAAAAGATTGGAAAATTCACAGATTTAGAACAATTAATGGAAGTTCCTGGTATAGGTGAAAAGACATTTGAAAGATTGAAAGACTACCTATTTGTTGAGGAGAAAGTTTATAAACAAACGGATTTGAAGATAATCGAGGTGGATAATTCAAAAAGCCAAAAGATCTCTCAGGATTTTCCGATAAATGTAAATAGTGCCGATTTAAAAACCCTTCAAAAACTTCCCGGTATAGGCGAAGTCAAGGCAAAGGCGATAATTGAATATCGAGAGAAAAATGGTGGATTTAGGACGATAGATGAACTGAAGAATGTGAAAGGCATTGGTGAGAAAACATTTGAGAAGATAAAAGAACTTGTGGTCGTTTTCTAAGGGGCTGATTGATAAGATGAGTTTTCAAAGGTTTTTAAAGAGATTATTTGATATCTTTTTTGCCCTAATAGGGATAGTAATTTTATCACCTTTCATGCTTTTAATAGCGATCATCATAAAAGTTGATTCCAAAGGTTCTGTGATATACAAACAGGAAAGACTTGGAAAAAATGGGAAAGTTTTCAAGATATATAAATTCAGGACGATGATTGAAAACGCAGAAAAGATCGGTAGCGGTCTATTCACGCATGAAAACGATCCAAGAATAACGAGAGTTGGAAAATTTCTGAGAAAAACGAGTATCGATGAACTCCCGCAGCTGTTCAACATTCTAAAAGGTGATATGAGCTTTGTCGGTCCAAGACCACCTGTTCCTTATTATCCAAAAAAGTGGGAAGAGTACACCGAAGAAGAAAAGAAGCGCTTTTCTGTGAGACCTGGTATAACTGGATGGGCACAGGTAAATGGGAGAAATGAGATCGACTGGCCCGAAAGAATAAAGCTGGATGTATGGTATGTAGAAAACTGGTCGTTGGCTCTGGATTTTAAAATAATCCTTAAATCTTTTAAGGTGGTTTTGAAAAAAGAGGGAGTGTACAAAGATTGAAGAAATTGTTGATTTTTGGTGCTGGGGGTCATTCGAAAGTTTGTATTGAAACTGCTTTATCAGCTGGATACACGATAGAGGCTATCTTCGATGATGATAACAGCAAGGAAGGAGAAACTTTTCTCGATATTCCAATTGTTGGTGGTACGGAGAAATTGTTGAAAGAATATCCACCAGATTCATATGAGTTGTTTATAGCCATAGGAAACAACCGAATGAGAATGGAGAAGTATGAATTTTTAAAGGATAGAGGCTACAGTTTTGCGAAGTTGATACATCCTTTTTCCTTTATATCTAAAACCGCTGAAATAGGAGATAATGTTTTGATAATGCCGGGGGTTGTGGTGAATTCCATGACGGTAATATCGGCCAATGTTATACTGAACACAGGATGTACCGTTGATCATGAATGTAAAATAATGCCTCATGTTCACATTGCACCCGGTGTAAATCTTGCTGGAAATGTTTTTGTTGGTACTGGAAGTTTTCTTGGAATAGGTTCGAAAGTTATACAGGAAAAAAAGATAGGTATCTGGAATATAATAGGTGCTGGAGCCGTAATCGTAAAGGATACAGAAGATTTTGGAGTTTATGTTGGAGTTCCTGCAAAGCTGATGAAGAAGCTGGAAAAAATTTAATCCAGAATGGGGGTATTTCACATGACCAGCTCTAAGAACGATCTGAGTTTTTTCGAATCGCTCTTGATTTATATTTCGGTTTTGATAGTGCCTGTGCTGGCACTTCCTGGAATAACCTACGAATTTGCGACTCAGAAGTTTGCAGTCTTTGCCTTCTTATTTCTCCTTCTTTTCGTTGGTGAAGGTCTCAGAACACTGAGAAAGAAAAAAGAGATATCCGTTTATGTTTCACTTCCGCATATAGGCTTTTTCGTTTTTGCTCTTGCAAGTGTACTTTCTGCGTTCAATCTCTTGAGATATAATCCTTATTACTTCAGATATTCTCTTGAAATAGGACTTTATGTTTTTTACATGTTCATAATCTCACTGTATCTTTCCAACAGGATAGCGAAAAAAGAAACCATAACAAGGATTTTGTTTTTAATGCTTTTAAGCGGTGTTTTTGTGGGAATAAACGCTCTGATAAATTTCTACACCGGTTACGATATCCTGCTTGGGAAAATCGGAAGTCCTTACTCAAGGGCTACGATGAAATCAACCATCGGTAATCCAAACTTCGTTTCGAGCTATCTCGGAATGCTTCTACCCATAGCCCTGTATTTTATAAGCAGCCTTGATTTTGGCTGGGAGCTCGATAGAGAAAAGGAAAAATCTTTTTTCTGGAAGGTTTTTCTGATGAAGATCTTTGCCACTTTTTCTTTTGTTTTATTCTTAGTTGTTGTGTTGATTGCTCAGACAAGATCCGTGTATGGCAGTTTGATAGCAGCCTTTTTGTTTCTTACAATTGCTTATGGCCTTTACAAATTTTTGAGAAAACGAAAAAGTGAAGATTTCCAGAAGCTATCTAAAATAGATGATAAGTTCGCTAAAAAAATTCAAAATCTTAATTACAACTTCATAGCACTTATAATTATTCTTTCGGCCGTGTTCATCGTGGTTTATTCGACCGATAATCCACTCACAGGTGGTGGAAAGATCAGTGTTGCAGAAAGAGTCACACAGTTCAGATCAAACGCAAGCTGGGAGAACAGGTTTTTAGCGTGGTATTCATCGATCTATCAGTGGAAAGATTATCCAGTGATTGGTACTGGTATAGGAACTTATCAAGTGTTAACTATAAAATATCTTGCCGATGTTATGAAAGACAAACCCGAATGGATTTATGCCTGGAACAATTTCAAAAGAACACACAACGATTATCTTCAGGTACTCGGCGAGACCGGAATTGTTGGATTGATAGGGATTTTGCTCCTGATATTTGGTCTTCTGATACTCTACATATTGATGATGAAAAAGCAGGATGATCCTGACGACGCACTTTTACTAACTTTGATCGCAGCTGGTGTTCTCGTTGTAATAGGCGATTCTGCTTTGAGTTTCCCGCTTCACCTCATGCCAAACGCAATGGCAACTATTTTCTTTGCTTCAATAGGTGCTGGGAAGTATTTCAACAAATCGAATTCGCTTGCTTGGAATATCAATGTTAAAAGAACTTTGATGATTATCGGTTTTGTGATTTTAATCGCTGTAGCAGTTCTTGCAACATGGTTGAAATGGGGAGGCTTGCTCAGCGAAATAATGTTCAAATGGGGAAACACATATTACAGGCAGATGCTTGCATATGAAAACGGTATCCGTAATGGGCAATACAAACTTCAAGAGCTGAACCAACTGGTGGAAGATTTGAAAAAAACAGAGGGAAGATATTCATATCTGGAGCAGAACACGTATGTAAACACGAAACTTCGTGAAGCGCTGTCAAAAAATCCTAATTTGTCGAACGATCAAATTGAGATGTTGAAACTGAAATTTTTGAAAGATAGAGAAAACGAAGTGCAGAATATTGATAGAAAACTCCACGAAGATATAGGAAAGGTCAAACAGGCAATATCAGAATATACAAGAATAACAGATGAACTTTATTTCAAGTCGAGATGGTTTTTCCTGAAATCATTGGATTACAACAAGACCTTTGGACGTTCTATGTTTTATCTGGCGATTTTGTCTACAAAAGACCAGAGAAAACTTGAATTATTGAAAAGGTTTGAGAATACCAAAACGGATGCTGAAAAGCTTGAAATTTTGAAGCAGATCTTTACTTCAAAGGACGATTTTACAAAATATATAGTTGATGATTACAAGGATTATCCATTGAAAGATCTCTACATTCTGATAGAGGATATTTACAAATCTGGCAGAAAACTTGATGAAATAATTAAAAATTTCGATATTGTCAATCTTCTCAACATAGAAATAACTCAGGATGGTATAGACTATCTTGAAACGTCTTTCCTTTGTTTCAACGAGAAAAATTCTTACAGAATTCTTGGGAAACTGAACGTTAATATGAGATCTTACTTTCTGTCTTTGAAAAACAAGTTAACTTCGCTTGAAAAAGAGTATCCGGAGTTTTCTGATAGGTTCAAAGCACTTGAGTCACTTGCAACGCAGAAATTTGTAAAGGCATACGAGGATTTCAAATACTGGTATGATAAAACAATAGAGATACTTCCCGGAACATGGAACAGATTCTCAGATTGGGAAAAACTCTACTATGAATATCTTGATCTGCTTGTCAAGTTATCGGTTATGAATCAGGAAACTTATTTGAAGATGAAAGAAATTATAGACAAACAGATATGGGTCTGCAGTTATATGAAAGACACTTCGTGGGGAATACCTGATGATACCTTTAAGTTTATGAGCGGTATAGCCCAGGCTTTCATAGACAAAAAGATGTATCAGGAAGCCTTAACGGTTATGGAAGATATAGTTGAAATTTACAGACCTGCTTACGAATGGAACAAAGAACTTCTTCCAGTATGGAAAGAGAAAGCTAATTCTAAAAACGCCAGTCAAAAGACAAAGGAGATATACAGCAGAATGGAAAACTTCGTCAAAAATTATGAAGAATTTTCAAGCAAAAAGGATAGTTTCATCCAAGAGCTGATCAGAGTTTACGAAAATGTTGTAAGGCTCGATGATCAGAATACTCGAAAAATTTACGAAGAAGACTGGAGTACCAATATATTAACAGGCGAAAACGAACAGATAAACTTGGAAGAAGTTATTGAAAGGCTCAAAAAGAAAATCAGCGGTTGATTTTAAAAACCCACCGTTCTGGTGGGTTTTTTTCTTTTCATATGTCTATTTCTTCCACTGTTTTTCTCAAATCATCTTCAACAACGTGTAGGTATCTTTCTGTTGTTGACAGTTGTTTGTGATTCATCAATCTTTTTATTTTGTATATTGAAACGTTGCTCTTCATTAGTATTGTTGCAAAGGTGTGCCTCAAAACATGTGGTCCCATCTTCTTTTTTTCTATTCCTGCCTTGAAAAAAATGTTCTTCACGAGTCTATAAACGTTACTTCTATCGAGGGGTCTGTAGTTTTTGGATATGAAAAGGTAATTGTGTGAAAGTGACATCTTTTTTCTGAGGTTCAGATATTTTGCAAGATCTTGAGTAGTTTTTTTGTTCACGTAAACGTAGTCCATTTCCTGGCCCTTTCTTCTTACTTCCAGAACCGCTCCAGAATCGTCGAGATTCACGTCTTCAACCTTTAAGTTAACCAGTTCGCTTACCCTTAGACCGGTTGAAACAAAAAGTTTCACTATGGTTTTATTTCTCAGGCCAATCAGATCATCTTTTTCTGCTTCAAGAACTTTTCTTAACTTCGTCAGTTCTTCATCGGTCAAAAAAACGGGATTCTTGGTTCTTACTTTCGCAAATTCAACCTGTTTAGCAGGGTTTTCGGTAATATACCCGCGATCTTGAAGAAACTTACAGAAAGATCTTATGACAGAGAGGGCCCTGTTCTGTGTTCTATCCGCTATATTAAGGTCAAAGATGTATTCTTCTACATCGAACCTGTCCATTTCTTTAAAGTCTTTTCCAAGTTTTTTAAGGTAATCAATGAATCTGTGGAGTTCTCTTTCATATTCACTTATGGTAGCTTTAGAATAATTTTTTCTTTGAAGATTCTTGATGAAAAGTTCCACCATTCTTTCCATTTTTTGTTACTCCTTGTAGTCTTTAAGAATTGTTTTCTCCACTCTTTTCAAAGTTGAAGAGATCCAAAAGGGCCTTCACCACTTTTGGATCAAATTGCGTACCGGAATTCATATATATTTCTTTTAAAGCCTCTTCAACGCTTCTTGCGCTTCGATAGCTTCTATCGCTCGTCATGGCATCGAAGGCATCCGCAACCGCTAAAATTCTTGACAGAAGTGGTATTTGTTCACCTTTTAAACCATCTGGATAACCTGTTCCGTTCCATCTTTCATGGTGATGTCTGATAACTTGAGAAAATTCCTTCAAGTACATCATCTGATTTATCACCTGCTCACCCAGTATCGGGTGTCTTTTTATTATTTCGTACTCTTCATCCGTCAGTCTTTCAGGCTTGTTCAAAATTTCGTCTGGTATTCCAACTTTCCCTATATCATGAATAATTCCAGCCCAGTAAACCTTCTCTATTTCACCATCACTCAACCCTAATTTTTCTGCTATCTTCACTGAAAATTCAGCAACTCTTTCCGAATGACCTCTTGTGTACTTATCTTTAAGTTCTATGATTCTTATCATCGCTTTTATAACTTCTTCTTGGAAAAGTGTCTTTTTATCGTAGTCTTTTTTCAATGAAATGAATATGGATGAAATCTTCAATATAGAGTTCAGTATTTCGAGCGTCTCATACGGAATATTCACATCGTCCTCCATGAAATCTACGGTTATGAACCCGAGTATCTCTCTTTCATGTTTTAAAACACAGAAAATAGACTTTTTAGGTGTTTGCTTCAACTTCGATTTAATTATTTTTCTTACATGCTCTGGAATCCTTGGGCTTTCAACGATATTTTCTATAATCTTGATGTTTGTGTTCTCTTCTTTCAAGTGTTCGAACCAGTTTTCTTTAAAATACAGTTCTTTTAAACTGTGAGAATCGTAGCCTTTAAAACTTATGAATTTCCAGCTACTGTCATCTACACTCGTGCAAACCGTTCCAAATTTTGCGTCTGGAATTATCTCCATTATTGCATCAAGGACTCTGTTTGCAAAGGACTCAAGTTCACTGCTTGTAGGCATATCGGAGATGAAATCGAGGATCTTCTGATATCTTTTGTTCAAATTTTTAAAAAACAGCACTTCGTTGTTGAGGTCATTTATTATCTTTTCGGTTGCCAGATTTCTTCTTTCGTATTTTTGAAATCTGTTCTTGGATTTTAAAGTTGAACTAACAGAAAAAACCCCCATCGTTATGAAGCCAGAAATGAGAATGTTTAAAGAGATTTTTGAATCTATGAAATAATCTGAAAAATCTAACTTTATTAATATCAAAAAAACAGAAAAAAATATCACGGATAAAATCAGGAAATTTTTCAACATCCTTTTCAGTATCTTAACCTCCGAATTTTATTGTGTGTTATCAAATTAATTATATATTATCAAAGCTGTGTTGACAATTAATGAAAGTTTAAAAAGAATTCTATTTTTTGTTTTTTTGGATAAATCATGTGTGAACTTTTTGTAAAATCCCCCATTCCAGTTTATGGAATGGGGGAAATAAGATTTTTTGGTCTATTTTGTATCTTTCCAGACTTTATAAACATTCCAAGTCAGGCCACCGAATGGTGAAGGTTCCAGATTATGAACTTCTTTCTTATAGGCGTATATGTAAACCTGCTGAACGGTGTAAACAAGTGGAAGATGCTGTGCAACTATGATTTGAAACTTGTTGAACAATTCTTTTCGCTTTTGCGGGTCAATCTCCGTTACTTCTTTTACATATATATCGTGAACCTCTTTTTCCCAATCTTCAACATGGTAATCTTCAGGATCCACGAATTTTTTCCTTTTCGGACTGAAATTCCACAATCTTAACCCACCGTCTAACATCCATACGTTTGCCCTGTAATGTGGATCAACGTCTCCAAGTAATCCAAGGACAACAGCCTCCCAATCACCTGTTGTTACAACCTTTTGGACAACGGCGTTGAAATCGAGAGGTGTGAAGATAACATCCATACCCAGTTTTTTCAGTGAATCTACAAGTATGTTTGCGACTTCAACCCTTATCGTGTTGTCAACATTTGTAGTAAGAATGAATTTAACCTGATTGCCCTCTGAATCTATCAATTTTCCATTTTCATCCCAGCTGAACCCTGCTTTTTTGAGTTCTTGTTTTGCGAGTGTCAAGCTGTACGGATAGGAGTACTTTTCAACTTCGGGATTGTAAAAAGGTGATGCAGCACTTACAGGACCATATTGAGGAGTTCCAAGCCCGTTGAAAACAGTTTCTACGATTTTTACTTTGTCGAGAGCATGGGCAACGGCTTTTCTGAAATGTTCGTTCCTGAACCAGTTTCTTTTTACCGGATCAGGACAGTTCCAATTGAATGCAACGAATTCTGTTCCAAAGTTAGGACCGTCGATTTCCACTACCCAATTCTTTTCTCTTGCCATCGCTTTTATATCAGGATAATCGTAAGGCCTTGGATTGAAAGCGTCAAGTTCACCAGCTTCGAATCTGAGTCTCATGGTGTTCTGATCGGGACAGATCAGATAGACCAGTTGATCTAAATAAGGTAACTGTTTGCCGTCTTTATCCACTCTGTAATAGTAAGGATTCCTCTTTAAAACAACTTTCACATCAGGAATATGTTCCACCGGAATGAATGGTCCCATGCCAACGAGTTTGCCAATATCCGCAATAGACCATGTTTCAAGCCACTTGCCATTTTTGACAGCCTCTTCAAGGACATGTTTGGGAAGAACAGGTGCACTGCCTATGGTTCTTAAACCTGGTGCAAATGGTTTAGAATAGGTTATTTTTACTGTGTATTCGTCCAATAATTCAACCTTCGGTGGATTTCTATCCTGATCCACGATCTTGTCATACCAATCTCCAGCGTTCGTTTCATCCGTCCAGATGTATTTCCAACACCAGTAAACATCTTCTCCGGTGAAGGGATAACCATCTGACCACTTCAGACCTTTCCTTATGTGAAACACTATGGATTTTCCGCCATCAGTAAATTCCCAGCTCTTTGCCAGAGCACCTCCTCTTATTTCACCTTGCTTATCAAAATCAAGCAATCCTTCTGAAAATCTGTAGATAACTTCATCTGCGGTTCTTTGCTGTGAAACGACTATGTTGTAGGTGCTCGGATCTATCGCCAGAGGCAGATAAAGAGTTCCACCGTACGAACCTGTGGTATCTTCGACAAGATATTCAGGTTGTTCAGCTGAATCGGCGAAAACTACAGAAAAGATGGTCAGTAAGAAAGAAAAAACTAAAATGACACGTAGAAATTTACGCACTTTCACCACCCCCAACAGAATTTAATTGTCAAAATAATACAAGATTAATTTGAAATGCAAACAAAGATTTGTTGACGATTAGATTAATTGTTATAATAAAAACGATCATCATCAAAAGGGGGTGCTTTTATGCGCAAGATTTTTTGGATTATCTTTGTGATTCTTCTTTTGTCTACTCTGTTTTTTGCAAAGACTCCAAAGGATACACTCGTGATAGCTGCAAACACGGACATATTGATAACTCTTGATCCCGGAGCAGTTTATGAGGTGCTTGGTGGTGTTATCGTAGATGCATGTTATGACAAACTCGTTGATCTTGAGGTTGTCAATGGTGTGCTCACTCCTTCACCTGAGGTGGCAGAGAGCTGGGATATATCTGAAGATGGTAGAACTTACACATTTCATATCAGGAAAGGAATAAAATTCATAAGTGGCAGAGAACTAACAGCTGACGACGTTGTGTTCACTCTTAAAAGGCATCTGAAAATGGAGAAACCGTCATCCTGGATGCTCCCAAGTTTGGGTATAAACAAAGAAAACATGGAAGATACTATCAGAAAACTGGATGATTATACGGTTCAACTCACTTTCGAAAAACCCTATTCACCGAACATGGTACTTGGAATTCTTACGTTTGATTTCACCGGTGTTGTTGATAAAGAAGAAGTTTTGAAACATGAAGTCGATGGTGACCTTGGAGAAGCCTGGCTAACAGATCACAGTGCTGGTTCTGGACCATTCTACCTTGAATCTTGGGAAAGAAACGCACACGTTATCTTAAGGGTTAACAAAAATTACTGGGGTGAAAAGCCAAAACTCAATGCGGTCATATTCAGAGATGTTCCAGAAAGTACGACACAGAGATTGTTACTTGAAAAAGGCGATGTTGATGTTGCATGGAATTTGCTTCCTGAGAATATAGAAGAATTGAAGACAAAAGAAGGAATAAAGATAGTGAGTTTCCCAGGACATGAAGTAAGATACGTTGCTATGAACTGTGGCTGGGGTCCATTCAAAGATCCAAAGGTGCGCCTCGCTGTAAAATATGCCATCGATTACGAAGGACTTATCAAAGAAATCAAAAAGGGTTATGCAACGAAAGTTCAAGGCTTCATAATGAAGGGCTATTTTGGTTTTGTCGAAGATACTCCTTTTGAACAGAATATCGAAAAGGCAAAACAACTCCTTGCAGAGGCAGGCTATCCAGATGGGTTTGAAGTTGAGTTTCTCACAGGTACAGAATGGCAGGAAGATGCTGTTAAAATACAAGCTGATCTTGCAAAGATAGGAATAAAAGCCAACCTGGTCGTCATGCAGAGGTCTCAGATGTACGCAAAATATAGGCAACAGGGACATCAAATGGTTCTTGCAAGGTGGGGTTCAGATTATCCTGACCCAGATGCTCTTGCCAAACCTTTCGCAGACTACACGACCAAGAGCCTTGCCTGGAGGAACATGTGGTACGATGAATATGCATCCCAACTAACTAAGAAAGCAGCATTTGAGAAAAATCCTGATAAGCGTGCCCAGATATATGAAGATTTAACCGAATACTGGTTCTTGAACGGTCCTTTCGCTATTTTGTATCAGGTAGTCAGTTACTGGGCCATTAGGGATAATGTAAAAGGCTTTGAAGAGGCAGCAGAGGGCTTTTCGTTGCGATTTGACTTTACAAAGATCTATAAAGAATAATTCAAGATTAAAATCCCCGCGAGAGTCGCGGGGATTTTTTTAAATATGGATCGAAAGAGGACCTTCGAACGCTCCGAGTAAAGTCTCCGTGAGTGTTGGATGTGGATGTATCGATTCAGCGATTTGATGCGATGTCATTTTGTATTTAACTGCTATGACTCCCTCCATTATCAAATCTGTCGCGCTGGGTGAAATCAGAGTCACTCCCAATACCTGTTTTGTTTGTTTATCTTCTATTACCTTTGCGAACCCAGTCTTTTCCTCCATCGTTCTTGCACGTCCATTTGCTGAGAGCGGGAATTTCCAGATGTTCACTTTTTCTTTGTCAGCGTCTTTTTCTTTTAAACCAACCGACGATATTTCGGGATTTGAAAAAATTATAGACGGTACAGCGTTGTAATCAGCTTCTTTTTCTTCTCCAGCAATGTTGTGTGCGGCAACTATTCCATCATACATTGCCACATGTGCAAGCATGGTTTGACCTCTAACATCACCAACGGCGAATATGTTTTCGATACTCGTTCTCAAATGACTATCGGTTACCACTCCTTTTTCGATCTTTATCCCTAAGTTTTTTATATCCTCTGTTATGTTTGGTCTTCTACCAACGGCAAGCAGCACTTTTTCAGTTTTCAGAGTTACATCTCTTATTTTGGTGATATAAACTTCATCTTCTTTTTTTATTTCATCGATCTTCGCATTTTCGTATATATTCACTTTCATTTTTTTCAGTTCTTTTTTTATCTCATCCGCCACATCGCTGTCTTCGTATGGAAGTATGTGTTCCGCTATTTCCACAAGATGAACATCAACACCGAAGGTTGAAAAGAAGGTGGCAAATTCCACACCTATGACTCCTCCACCAACTATCAATATGCTTTCAGGAAGTTGTTGCATTTTGAATACATCATCGCTCGTCCATATTCCTGGAATTTCATCAAAAGGAGGAAATACTATCGCTTTTGATCCATTCGCAAGGACAATGTTTCTGGCTTTTATTTCCTCTCCATTAACTGTCACAGTTTCTCTGTCTTTCAATCTTCCTTCACCTTTTATGATGTCAACATTGTTTTTATTTAAAAGGTATTCAATTCCCTTTCTTGAAAGAGTCACAGATTTTTTTACATGTTTCATGATTCCTGATAGTTCGTAAGTTAAATTGTCCACCTTTATGCCAAATTTAGAAGCTTTTTCATTTATTTCTCTATAAAGATGGGCAGCAGTTAACATTGCCTTGGTTGGAATGCAACCCCAATTTGTACACGTTCCACCGAATTCTTCTTTTTCTATTATCACCGTTTTTTTACCGAGCTGAGACAGTCTTATCGCAGCCACATAACCGCCGGGTCCTCCACCTATTACCGCCGCATCGTAAGATTTACTCATTCTTTTTTCACCTCCGTTTTGCTCTAATTTCGTAGATAGAAAAAAGCAAAGCCACCACAAATCCAGATAAAAACGGCAGAATGTTTCTATAAGAAGCGATAAAGGTTTTCAATTTGTTATCTGGTAAAAATATGGCTGCAGCTATCATCGTTCCGAAGAAGAAACCCAGGATAGAATCTCTATGCCTGGAAAAGATGAACTTTAGGAATTTTGCAAACAATACTATCCCTAAAATTGCACCAGAGCCAAATAGGAGTAAAATCTTAATATCAATGACATTTACAGCATTGATCACCTTTTCATATTGTCCTAATAGAACGAGAACAAACGCACCGCTAACACCGGGTAGGATCATCGCACACATCGCGAGTGCACCTGATAAGAACAAAAACAACAGACTATCGTTGAAAGAAGCCGCGTTATGATAATTTTTTTCAATCAAATTGACTGTAAAAACGAACAGAAAACCTACAAAAGAGTAAGACAATCTGGATTTTTTGCCGATGTTCGAATAAATTATTGGAAGTGAACCGAGTATGAGTCCCGAAAAAAACAGCAAAGTTAAAACAGGGAATTTTTCGAGTAGAAAACTCATAGGTTTTGATAGAACAATGATTGATAGAACAGCACCGGAAACAAGAATCAGAAGGAAATCATAACCATTTTCTTTAAATCCTTTTGCGAAGCCCTTCTTAGTAAAAAGTTTCAGAACATTTTTAAAAGACAGATTTGCCAGTGAACTCACCAATTTTTCAAATATTCCGGTCATAAAAGCGACCGTTCCACCACTTACACCTGGCACAAGGTTTGCAATCCCCATGAAAAAGCCTATGAGAAAAGTTGAAATAAAGTTTCTAAAAATGTAAAGGGAGGGTTTCCCCTCCCCAGAATTGTTGGCAGGACTTCTTTTTTTTACTGTTCTGGCTCTGTCCATCTCACTTCTCCATCGTAACTTTCTATCGTTCCAAGACTCTGTATGTATTCTTTAACCACATCGGCGAGGACGTATCCTGTATCGTATCTACTTGAAACCTCTTTGAGCATTGAGTATCCATCTCCACCGTTTGCCATGTAATCGTTGGTGGCAACTTTGTAAACTTTATTTGGATCTATTGGCTCACCGTTTACTTTCACATCACTCACAACTCCATCTTCCTTTTCCACCCAGCTGAGACCTGCCACTTGTAACTTTGCACCGTTTCCATCGGGAATTTTAGCAGCGTATTCGAGCACTTTTAGAATTTGTTCGCCTGTCATTTCAAGAACGACAACGGTGTTTCCAAACGGTAACACTGTGAGTATATCCCTGTATGTTATGACACCTGGATTTATGGCTGCTCTTATTCCACCACCGTTTTGCAGTACTATATCTGCACCGGTTTTCCATTTAACGGCATCGGTTATGAGATGTGCAAGGATGTTGTCTTTTGCTCTGACATATTTGTTGTCGAAAAGTATCTTGGTTTCTCCAACAGGTTCATTGAGTTTTTCGGAACCTTTTTCTTTGTATTTATCAAGGACTTCTTTTATCTCAGGTTTTTCGGGGATTTCTCTCCAAACAAATTCATATTTGGCTTTACCATTTTCATCATTTCCGAGGTATTTCTTGAGATTTACAGGAAGTGGTTTGAATTCTGCATAGCTTATCCTGCCGTCCTTGATTATCAAATCGAGTCTTCCAAGGTATTTACCCCAATCACCTGCTTGAACTATCAGTGTGTTGTTAACCACCAGAGGTTTTTCAAGCAGTGTGTGGGTATGGCCATCAACTATGACGTCTATACCATCCACCGATTTTGCAAGACTAACACTTCCACCGTATGGATCGTTTGGTTTGTCGCCTTCGTATATTCCAAGATGAGCAAGCACTATGACAAAATCTGCTTTTTCTTTGAGGATCGGCACATAGAATTTAGCAACCGATATTGGGTCGAGAAATTCAAATCCCTGTATGTATTTTGGATTTCCTATCGTTTCGGTTTTCTTGGTTATCAATCCGAGTATAGCAACTTTGAAGCCATCAAGGTCTTTTATGACATACGGCTGGAAGAGTGGCATACCGTTGTCTGGAAAGACAATGTTAGCACACAGGAATGGGAAATCAGCCTTTGCCATCTGTTCAAGCAACACTTCTGTTGGATTGTCGAACTCATGATTACCAACCGCCATCGCATCGAGTCCCATCATATTGAGAGCAACGATATCGGGTTCGGCGTCAAGTAAATCGGATTCTGGTACTCCTGTATTGAGATCACCAGCGTGCAAAAACAGCACATGTCCACCTTTGTCAGCTACTTCTTTGCGTATTTCATCGATTAAGGTTGCTATTGCAGCGAACCCACCTATCGAAGGATTGCGCCATTCATTGAATGGCCATGCATGTCCGTGAGTATCGTTCAGATGAAGAATTGTCAACTCGACAGTTTGAGTAAAGGCTAAAACACTTATCAAAGAGACTATGAACAATAACACAAAAAATCTTTTCATCTTTCATCCCTCCCTTGATTTTTTTAACACGCAACCGTACCAATCGCTTGTTTTAAGTTCTTCTATCAACTCATAATTATTATACAAAGCAATTTTTAAAAATTCATCAACTTTTTTTAGAGTTATTCCTGATAGAACAAGTTTTCCATTTTCTTTCAGAAATTCTTTTGCATCTTTCAATACGTTCACCAACACCTCGAAGATTATATTTGAAACTATGATGTCATATTTATCATTCACGTTTTCAAAGAGATCCGATACAAATACTTCTGCTTCTATTCCATTTATTTCGAAAGTTTCTTCTGCCTTTTTGACTGCCAGAGGATCATTATCAACCGCAGTTACCCTTTTTGCACCAGATTTTGCCGCAATTACGGATAAAATACCACTTCCACAACCAACATCCAGAACCTCTGCTTCTGGAAAAAGGTATTTTCTCAGAAGTCTTGCAGCTATTTTTGTGGTTTCGTGGAGTCCGGTTCCAAACGCCATTCCTGGAATAAGTTTGATCAGTATTGCGCTGTCCTTCATTTCAATATTTTTACCGTCTTCTTCAATGCCTTTTAAAGGAAGTATCCATATATCTTCGATCATTTCAAAAGGCTGAAAGCTTTTCCTGAATGAATCCAGCCAGTCATCTTCGGTGATCTTCTTCCATGTACCTTCGGCTTTCAATTCGATCTCTGGATTCATCTGCAAATTTTTCAGGATTTTTTCCATTTCGTGGATATCTTTGAAGTAGAAAGTTATGAAATTTTCGTTCTCTTTCTGTTCTATGGAATATCTGTTGAAGTTATCACTTAATAACAGTTCTTCCAAAGATTCAATTTGATCTTCTGAAATTTTGAACTTTGCTTCTATGAGTTCAATTTTGTTCTGCTCGTTTTTCAAATCTTTTAAACCTCCTTGAGAATCTGTCGAAGAAATCGTACAACGATGGTATAAAAAACAGTGTGAAGAACAGCCCTATCAGCATCCCGCCTATTATGGTCCATGCTATTGGCTTATCCAGATTCGCACCTTCTCCTTTTGAAATAGCCGTTGGAAAGAGTGCTATAACGGTTGTCAGCGTTGTCATAAGAATTGGACGCAATCTTTCAACGGCTCCTTCAACTATCGCTTTAGACTTTTCCACACCGCTTTCTCTGAGCTGATTTATTCTGTTTATCATAACTATACTGTTGTTAACGACAACCCCGATGAGTGTCATGGCTCCTAACAGAACGGGAACACTTATGGGCATGTTCAAAACATACACCATGAAAGTAACACCTATCAAGCTCATTGGGATGATCGAAAATATCACAAGCGGCTGTATCAGTGATTCAAATAGAGCGGCTATCAGCATGTACATGAGAATTACTCCCACCACAAGTGCGAATATGAATCTATCGAGTGTTTCTGAGAGGAGCTGTTGTTGACCACCGAAATAATAGCTGTAACCGGCTGGAAATTTGATACTTTCAAGTTTCTTATTTATTTCGTTTGTTACTTCGCTCAGAGACCTGCCACTGACAGAAGCGTTCACATAAGCTACACGGTTTCCGTTTTCATGTGGAATACTGGATGCGATGCTTTCTTTTTCTATCTTTGATATTGCGCCAAGGTAAACCTTTGAACCAAACAAGGAGCTCAATTCTATCTTCTTGAGATCTTCAAGCATTAAATTGTCGGTGTTTTCTATTCTTAAATAAGCCTTCAGCGCTTTTTCATCTATCACAAAATCTCCAATTTCCTGACCCGTAAGATATGGCTGTAGCTGTCCTATCGCTTGCAGTGGTATGATGCCGCTTAAAAGGGACAAGTTTCTGTCTATATCAACCACGTAAGAATATTTTTTGTCATCAAAGCTGGTTGTTATATCCACAGTTCCTGGAGTGTTTTTAACTATTTCTTTGACTTTGTTTGAAATTTCTTCAAGTTTATCCAGATTCTTTCCAACTAAAACCACCTGAATCGGACTTCCAAATATAGACTCGAGCTCCATTGTGTTAACCGATAAAGATACAGAAGCATTGTATTTTTTGGCGATTTTCTCGATGTCTTCGCGTACTTTTTCGACCACCTGTTGAGAGGTTAATTTTCTTTCTCGCTTTGGTTTGAGTGCCACCTGTATGGTTGCGGAGTTTTCACTTCCCTGTGTCAACATTTGAAGCATTCCTTGCCCTTGGCCAATGTTCGAATAAATCATTTCAATTTTGAGATCTTCTCTTTTATCCCAGAGAAAATTCTCAATTTCTGAAGCGCACGCCGCTGTTTTTAAGTAAGATGATTGCGGTGGAAGCTTGAGCGTTAAATTCACCATTCCGGTGTCCATATCGGGAAGAAATATTAGCCCCTTTTGTAATAACAAGATAACAGAGATTATAAAGACAATTATAGTTATCGTTGAGTAAAGCGCTTTTCTTTTCAGAAAACCCCTGAGAAGGACTCTGTATCTTTTTGCAAGCCTGAATCCATTATTGGTTTTTGGTGATTTTGAAATAAAGGTGGTTGATGCCGCTGGTATCATTACAAGTGCTACCAGTAAGCTTGCAAAAAGTGCGAAACTTAAAGACAGTGCGAAAAATTTGAAAATTTCAGCTATAAAACCACCTGTGAAAGCAAGAGGAACGAATATCACAATCGTGGTCGCTGTCGATGCAAATATTGCTCCTCCCACTTCGGCTGCACCAATTTCAGAGGCCTCTAAAGGTGTTCTTTTTCTCTCAAGGTATCTGAATATACTTTCCAGAACTACAATACTGTTATCAACGAGCATTCCTATAGCCATGGTGAGACCACCGAGAGTCATCAAATCAAGTCCCATCTTGCTGAAGTACATGAAAACGAGGGCTATGGTTATTGACAAAGGCATCGAGAAAGATATTATGAGCGTTGCTCCTATACTTCTTAAAAACAGATACATGATGATTGTTGCAACCACTGCACCGATTATCAAATTTTGAAACAGTGATTTTATAGATCTTACAGTGAAAAGAGACTGGTCCATTATTTCTGTAACTTTAACGTCTTTTCTGATATTCTGCCAATCTTTAAGAGCTTTTTTTATGTTTCTCACAACTTCAACGGTGTTGGAACCACCGCGCTTTTGAACAGATAAGACAGCAGCTTCTTTTCCATTCACTCTTATTATTCCTCTTGTTTCTTCGTTTTCTATTTTAACCTCGGCTATTTGATTCAGTTTTATTGGAATGATAGGTGTTTTTAGAATCGACGGATTCAAAAGATTTCCAAGTTGGAACGATCCCTGAGAATTTTCACCAGAAAGTCCAAGAGCCGAGAGGCCTGAAAGCATTTTTTTCATGTCTTTGAACCCAACTATCGTATTTTCAAATTCTTTTAAATCTCTGTATTTTGCATCAACGCTTAAAGAATAAACATCTCCGTTTTCTGTAATCATTCCCATGGGGTATTTAACGTTGCCACCAATTATAGTAGGGATAAGAGAGAATTCCAGACCATACTTTTCTATTTTTTCTGGTGATAAAAATATATTCAAAACTTCCTGAGGCATACCGAAAATATCAACATTCGCAACACCAGAGGCTCTTGAAACGACGGTTTTTGCATCTTCCATGAGCGTTCTCAGATCCTCTTTTCCACTCACACTGAAAATGTAAACAGGCAATAAAGAAGGATTGAACTCCACAACCATAGGTTTAACACCAGAGGGGAGCTGAGTTGTTATTGTGTCTATCATTGTTCTGACCCTTGAAACTGCGGCATTTAGTTGTGTACCCCATTCGAACTCTATTATTATCATGGAGAAACTATCGGAAGATGTTGAAGTTATCTTTTTTACCCCGCTGACCATTTTTATTGCACTTTCTATTGGATTGGTAATTAGAAGTTCGACTTCTTCTGCACCAGCTCCAGGATATATAGTAGCCACAACTGCGTATGGAATATTTAGATTGGGTAAAAGATCAAGTTTTAAATTCGTGACGGCTATATACCCAAGTATCAACAAAGTTATTAAGAGCATGAACACAGCAACAGGTTTTCTTGCAGCACCACCAGTGAGCCATCTCATCGCCTATTCCTCCCGAGTTTTCAAGTCTCTGAAACCAATTAATATCACTATCAGAAATCCAAGGACAAAAAGATATGGGTTTTTGAATCTCAAGTAAAAAATGTCTCCCACCACATACCCAACAGGGAGCCAGAATACAAATCTAAGAAACTTTCTCTTTGTGATAACATATAAAACCCTGAGATAACTTGAAGAGGAGAGTAAATATATATATAAATTCAATCTGTTAAATTCTTGCCATTTCAAGCTCATGAATACAGCGAGAATATATGCAAAGATTTGATTGAGAAATATCGAGTTGAGTTCTTTTGACTTTCTGGAGTTAGCATAAATCAAAAAAGGGACCAAAGATAGTATTAAAATCAGTGATATGATGTTGACTTTCAGATACAGAAATCCAATCACAGAGAATAAAACAGTGAATGCTAGAAAATATATCATATCTACACTCCTTTATCAGGTACGGGATTTTTGCGTATTATACACAGTGTTTCAACATGATAGGTATGAGGAAACATGTCAAAAGGAATCACGGATTCTACAGTGTAGTTATTATTATCTTTCAAAAAATATTTTAGATCTCGTGCGAGTGTGGAAGGATTGCAGGATATATAGGCTATTTTTTCTGGTTCGAGTTTTTTCAGAAGTTCCATACCTTCTTTACCCATACCACTTCTTGGAGGATCCAGGATTATTTTTTCGAACTTTTCGAGTTTTTCAGTTCGTTTTTTGAGAAAATTGATAACATCTCCAGCGAGAAAAAAAGAATTCTTTATATTATTTATCCTAGTATTTGAGCGTGCGGCTTTAATGGCTTTCGTGTCGCTTTCAACCCCAATAACCTCTTTCACCAAGGGAGAGAAATATATTCCGAACGTTCCAACACCACAGAAAAGATCGAGTAATCTATCCTTTTTCTGAAAATCCATCCATTCTTTGATCATGTTCAGCATTTTTTTCAAAATTGAGATATTAACTTGAAAAAATGAAGTTGCCGGTATCTGATATGTGAACCAGTCTATTTCCTCGTACATAACAGGTTCACCGATCAGGATCTTTTGTTTACCAAGTAAGGCAAATTTAGAACGCCTGTTTTCTACATGCAACAGACTGATACCCGGCAAGTTTCTTTTAAAAAGTTTGATAAAATCTCTCTCCAGTGGAATCATAGGTGTTTTCGTTGCAACAATTACGATCGGTTCACTTTTTGACGTTTTTCGTATGACAATATGTGTGAAAACTCTTCTGGTGATTTCAAGACTGTTTATTATCTTCTCAACAATTGCTTTCAAATATTCGAATTCCTTTGGAACTATTGAACAATCATCTATGTAAACAATTTTTTCGGCATCAACGGAATGATAGCCAAACTTGATGCCGTTTTCGGCCTTCATTGCTTCGTACTCCACTTTGTTTCTGTATCTATATATTTCATCACTTTCAACCGTATCTTCTACTTTAGCTTCAATACTGGCGAGTCTTTTTATCTGTTCTTCAACTATCTGCTTTTTAGCTTTCAGTTGACTCTCATACTTCAAGTCCATCCACTGACAACCACCACAACTGCCAAAATAACGACATCGAGGTTTTGTTCTATCCTCTGATCTAACGAGATACTCCTTTACCGCGGCAAAGGAATATCCTTTCTTTTTCTCAACTATCTCAACATTCACAAGTTCGCCTGGATAGGCATTTTTAACGAATATGACTTCTCCATCTGGTGAATAGGCCAAACCGTATCCACCGTATACGAGTTTGTCTATGACAAGATTTTCTATAATCATCTTAGTTCAAACTCTTGAAATACGATATCGACCTGTTGTAAGTCCTTTCAGCATCGTCTGGGAAATAGCATGCAGGGAGCTCACCATGCGACCGATGATAGCTCAAACACTCACAGCATATTCCTTTTCTTGGACAGCCAGGATAGGAACAATTACAGTTTCTAAGGTTTTTCTCTCGATTGACACAGTTTGTCATCTAAAGCGCCACCTCCTGAGAATAGGAATGAAGATCAAAGATACCACAGCAAGAACGATTATCCAGTCACCGTATTTATTATAAAACGTGGTACATTCATTTTCGTACATTTCGAAAACTGAGAAACTTTCTTTTTTTACAGGAAGATTCTTAATAATTCTACCATATGGATCCACAAGACCTGTTATTCCGGTGTTCGAAACCTGTAAAACATACCTTCTGTTTTCAACTGCTCTGAACACACTCTTTGAAAAATGCTGAACCAGCGCCACTTTTTCTTTGAACCAGCCATCGTTGGTGGCAACTATCAGGAGGTTAGCACCATTTTTCACAAGACTTCTGCTTATTTCTGAAAAAAACGATTCGAAACATATCTGGACGGAGAATTTACGATCTTTCAACTCGAATACATGAAAATTAGGACCTGGATCGTAGTAATCAACAAGTTTTAAAAAAGAAAAACGTCCGAAGATCTTCGGATAAGGTAACATTTCAACGAACGGTGTCAGTTTCATCTTTGCGTAGAATTCTTCTGTAAAACCTTCATCAGGTTTCACAAGATGAACTTGGTTGTATTTTTTTTCTCCTATCTTTGGATATCCAATTATCATAGGTTTCCCAAGTTCATTTACAAAATTCTCTATCTTTTTTTTCAATGATGGTATATCTTCAACATCCACTATGAAAGCCGCTTCAGGAAAAACGTAAAGATCAGCTGATCGTTCGGATTTCTCAGCCTGTTTAGCAAGTGAAAGTAAAGAATTCGCAAGTTTGTTGTAGTCTATGAAATATTTCTCTTCCTGGGGAAAATTCGTTTGAATGCCCATAACCCTGAGAGGTTTTCCTGTGTTTTCAGTGATGTATGGAACAAAAAAACCGGACATCAGAGAATTTAAAATGTAAATTATTCCTATTACTGAAACAATTTTTATCAACTTATTTTTTTTGTTTCCAGAATAGATTTTGTAAATCAGTGAGTTAACGAAAACTATTAAAAACACAAGACCGAGTGTTCCTGTGAAAGGTAAAACCTGAAGAAGGCCTACATCTTTATAAAGGGCATCGGATAATCTGCCACCTGTGAAGCCAAAAGGCCCTATACTTCTTAAATACTCGATTATTGTGTATAATGAAGCTGTGAAAATGGAATAGGAGATTGTATCGCTTTCGAATTTTCCTTTCAGAAGGCCATACAAAAATCCAAACAACGCGTAAGCTGGTGCTCCGAGCAGAGTAACTTCAAGAACAAAGGCAAAAAATCCAACCCAGCTTGAAAATCTCCCAGTGGCTTGTGGTAATTCTCTCACAAGTGTCGTGAGTTGCCAGAAAAAAGCGGTGGACAGAAAGAAAATTCCAAAAAGATATGAAAAAAGGATTTTTCCTAAAAGCTTTCTTCTCTCAAGAGCCTTCAATAGAAAGACCAGAGAGAACCACACGAAAATACCCGACAGAAAGCCGGGCATCGATAGGGTTGTTAAAATCGCAGAGATCAAAACAAGTAGAAATGCTGATACTTTTTTATTGGATTTGTGAAGTATGAGCATTTTAAGCATCTCCAACTATTTTCCAAATATTTCTAATGCCTTTTTGAGGTTTTCTACAACATATTCCTGTTCTTCAAAGGTTATGTTGTTGTAAAATGGGATAGCAAGTGTTCTGTTCGAGATTTCTTCAGTTATAGGGAGGAAACCTTCTGTGTATCCAAAGATTTCCCTGTAAAATTTTTGAAGGTGTATAGCAGAAAAATAAGGACGCGTCTGTATTCCTTTTTCTTCAAGATATTTCATAACTTTATCTCTATCAATATTTTTATCGAGTTTTACTACGTAAACAAACCAGCTCATCTTGGTTGTGCTCGGAGCTATGTATGGAACATCAATCCCATCGATGTTTTTAAGTAACTCGTTGTAGATGTTTGCGACTTTCTCTCTTTTTTCAAGAAACTTTTCAAGTTTCCTGATTTGAGATACTCCAAGCGCTGCAGACATTTCATCTAAGCGATAATTGTAGCCAAGTCTTGAATGAGTCAGCCAGTCGTCTCCTTCACCTCTGCCCTGATTTCTCATGCTTTTCGAAAGTATGTAGATTCTCTCATCATCGGTTACAATTATTCCTCCTTCGCCTGTTGTCATCTGTTTGTTGGGATAAAATGCAAAAGCACCCGCACTTCCAAAGGTTCCTGCCTTTCTTCCTTTGTACTCTGCTCCGATCGCTTCACAGGAATCCTCGATGAGTTTAAGTTCATTCTCTCTGGCTATTTCTTCAAATTCTTCCCAATCTGCCGGTTGGCCAAAAACATCTACAACAAGAAGCGCCTTCAGTTTTGAAAAATCTAAATTCACATTGCCTACTTTCATTTTTTTGTTTTTCAAATTTTCGATGGTTTCTCTCACTGACTCGGGAGAAAGGTTCAAAGTTTTTGGATCTATATCGGCAAAAACAGGTAAGGCCCTCTCAAAGAGCATGACGTTGGCAGAGGCGATGAAGCTGAAAGGAGTTGTAATAACAAGATCACCTTCACCTATTCCAAGAGATCTTATTATGAGATGTAAAGCACTTGTTCCACTGTTGACCGCCACCGCGTACTTTACACCAGTGTATTCAGCGACAAGTCTTTCGAATTCTTCTATCTTCGGCCCTATGCTGAGCCTTCCACTTTTTAAAACTCCAAGCACTTCTTCGATATCGTCCTGAGATATCTCAGGTGATGAAAGTGGTACTCTCATTTTTACACCTCTCCGTTCATTATTTTTCTAAGGGCTACAGCCACTCCATTTTCTTCGTTGCTTGGAACAACAAGTTTAGCATGTTTTTTTACATCATCTGGCGCATTGGCCATTGCAATTGATAATCCAACTTTTTTCATCACTTCAAGATCGTTGTAGTTATCACCAATGAAAACAATATCAGATAACTCCAGATCGTAGTAATTTGCCAAGAATTCAATCGCTTTTTCTTTCGCAACTTCTACATTGAAAAGTTCACAAAAAACCCAGTTGTCAAGGACTCCGCTTATTATCTTCGATGTTTTTTTGAAAACTTCTTTTGAATTCAGGACTTTTTCAACTTCTGATTTTTCACCCATCACGGTTATCTCCACTACTTCATCATCTACGATATCTTTCAAACTTTCAACCTTCTTCATCCTCCAAAGATTGTTTTGGAAATAAGGGGAAAAAGGATTTTTCAAAGATAAATCCTCAAAGAAAATATCCGGGACCTTTGAAAAGCTTTTGAACAAAAGTAAATCAAATTTATCTGTGAGTTCATTCAGAATTTCAAGCGCCAGCTCTTTTGGTAAAACTTTCTGTATTAGAACATCTTTTCCGTGATTTTTAACTATCAGGGCACCGTTTTGGAGAATAACAGGTATGTCCTCTGGGATTTTTGAAAGGTAATCTTTCGCAGATTGAAATGCCCTCCCGGTACATATGGTCACTTTGTAACCAGCATTAAGGGCATCTTCTATGGCTTTTTCGTTTGTGTCAGAGATCTGTTTTTTATCGTTCAACAACGTACCATCTAAATCTATCGCTATCAACCTGTACTTCAATTTCTCTATCCTCCTTGACTGTCTGAAGGTTATGGTTGAAAAACCGTCTGGCTCTTTCGACATCCTCCCGTATTTTTTCTTTCAGTTCTTCAATGTTCTTAAACTTCTCTTCGCCCCGTAAAAAATCGAGGAGCTGAACCTTAACTTTTTTGTTGTAAAGATCTCCTGAGAAGTCTATTATATATACTTCGTACTTCAAATTTTGATCGTCAGAAACAGTTGGATTCAAACCGATGTTCATAACACCGGGGAAGTAGTCACCATCTATGTAAACTCTCACAACATAAACACCATTTTTTGGTACGACGAGTCTTTCATTTGGCCTTCGAATGTTTATGGTTGGAAATCCAAGCTTTCTTCCCAAGCGTTTTCCTTCAACAACAACTCCACTTATATGATAAGGTTCCCCAAGGAACTCATTGGCTTCATCGATTCTGCCATCACTTATGAGTTCTCTTATGAATGTACTGCTTATTCTTTTGTTTTTGTGAAATATAGGAGGGACCTCGCAAACTGAGAAACCGTATTTGTTTCCCAGAAATCTGAGAAAATTCACATCACCTTTTCTGTCTCTTCCAAATTTGAAATCGTGTCCAACGATAACTTTTACGGTATTTGCAAGTTTTAAAAGTATGTCCTTCACAAATTCTTCTGGAGACAGGTTTTTTATTTCTACAAGATCCAGAAAGGTTACCGAATCAACCCCTAAATTTTCTATCTTTTCAAGCCTTTCAGCGGGGGTGATTATCAACCCCTTGAAGTTTTTTTTGTAATAGTCGAAAGGATATATTATAGAAAGAACATGTGTGTTCAATCCGTACTGTTTTGCTTCTTCCTGTGCCTTTTTTATTATTATCCTGTGCCCCATGTGGACACCATCGAAAACTCCAACGGTCACTATGGAACCTTTTTTGTTCAATTTCAACCACCTTCACTTCCAAAAACTTTGTAAAGTTTTGCAACTCTCTCTTTGATACCTTTTTCAATCAGTGTCCCTACAAATTTCTTTTTCCTTTCAGAGATGGCTATCGCTATTAATCTACCTTTTCCATCTATTATTCTCACGTATTCATCTTTTTCGAAAGTTCCTAATATCTTTTCCACATTTTTCGAGTAAATCTGTACCCCATTTAGAACTTTTTCAACGTAATCTTCTTTGATTACTATTGCAGGTAGAAAATCCAGAGCCTTCTCTATTGGAATTATACTTTTGATGATCTCTTCATCGGTAGAATTTTCCAGGCTCACTGCATCTTCTATCCTGAATCTACCAGACTTTATTCTTTTCAATTCGACTAAGGTTGCACCACATCCAAGTTTGTATCCGATGTCCATCGCCAAAGATCTTATGTAAGTGCCGGCAGAAACCTCTGTCGAAAAATTGACTATTTTTTCTTCCATATCAACTTTTTCAATTTTCAACCATTTTATTTCAACTACTTTCGGTGGAAGTCTTATTATGACTCCCTGCCGTGCCAGTTCGTAGAGTTTTTTTCCTTTGTATTTCCTTGCGGAATAAGCAGGTGGAACCTGCTTATATGTACCTATGAAGGATTCAAAGGCTTCTATTATCTCTTCTTTTGTTGCATTGCATTGATTTTCTTCTCTAATTTCACCTGTTATATCAAAAGTTTCGGTTATAAGACCAAGTTTAGCCTTTGCTCTGTAAATCTTCGTATCGTTCTTGAAAAACTCGAGAATTCTTGTACCTTTGTTTATACCTATTATGAGCAATCCTTCAGCGAAGGGATCGAGTGTCCCGGCATGTCCAACTTTTTTGAATTTGAATCTTTCCCTTATGCTTTCTACTATGTCATGGGAAGTTGGACCTACTGGTTTGTTTACAAGCAATATACCGGACGTTTTATCATCAGGATTATCCAGCTTCTTCGCTTTCATCATTTTCTCCCTTTTTTATGGTTTCCAATATCTGTTGAATTTTTATGCTTTGTTCTATTCCCCTGTCTTTTTTGAACCTCAGCTCCGGAACAGTGTAAAGCCTCATATTTTTTCCAATGTAGCCTTTGAAGAATCCCTTTGCTTTTTCAAGAACATTGAGGATTTCAGTGATGTTTGATTCATCGCCCAAAACACTCACGAAGACATCGGCGTATCTTTTATCGTTTGATAATATAACGCGCGTAAAACTTATTCTTTCTTTTTTCACACGTGGATCTTTCATCTCAGACAGTGCTTCTGAGAGCAATTTAAGCATTTCAGATTCAAGCATCTCTTTTCTATATACACTCATCTTCCTCACCTCATTATTTGAGTTATTTTCTCAGCTTGAGCAAAAAGTCCAAAAGTCCCTCCTGTGTGAATGAATATAACTTTTTTTCCAGAATTTTTAAAAGTTTCTATCGTGCCCCTGAGGGCTTTCGATGTGTATACGGGATCGAGAATGAGCGTTTCAAGTTCTGCAACATGTTTTATCAATTCCAGATCTTCGAATGTCGGAACTGCATATGCGGGACCAGAGAAATCATCTATAACTTCCATTCTTACTTTTTCTAATTTCAAATCAACATCGAACTCACTCATACCATTTAGAAGTTTGAAAATCTTTTCTGTAAACTCATCTTTATCGGTTTTTGTAACGTTGAAACCTATAACCCTGCAAGGTTTATCTACTAAATTCAATCCAGCGATCAGTCCTGCAACCGTTCCACCGCTACCGAGTGCACAGCACACAGCATCGAACTGATCCAGATCCACCTGCTTGTCAAGCTCAAAAACTGCATTGACGTATCCAAGGGCACCAAGTGAGTTTGAGCCACCTTCTGGAATTATATAAACTTTTTTACCTTCCGACTCGTATTTTTTACTGTATTCTTTGAATATCTCATCTATATTTTTATACTGTTCAGGTGTTACATATACAATTTCAGAACCAATCAGCATGTCTATGAGAAGATTACCGTTGAATATCTCAGGTTTTGAGCCTCTTAAAAACAGAACTGGTTGCATGCCAAGAGACTTTGAAAGAACCGCGGTTGCGCGACAGTGATTTGACTGTACCCCACCGCATGTGAAGACTATATCGGAATTTTTATCCTTCGCATCTTTCAATAAGTACTCAAGTTTTCTGATTTTGTTTCCACTTGCAAGAAAATGCGTCAAATCGTCCATTTTAACGTACAGGTCAAAACCGTACTCTTTGCTAAGGTTTTCAAGTTTTCTGATAGGTGTCGGTAGGATCGCAAGGCTCAACTTTTCATTCAAGTTCATTTAAAATTCCTCCCCGTTTTCAAATGTCCACAAATAATATTATGCCACAGCACAGAGAAAATGGAAATTTTTTGGTATAATGTTAATATCATTTTATGGGGGAAAAATATGAATTCCAAAATCAAAAGAATATTTTATAGTCTTCTGCTTCCTTTGAGCATTCTCGTGATGTTGTTTTTATTATCCAGGCGAAATTATCTTCTTTATCACAGCATCATAGAATTTTTTGCTATTTTCACCGGTTTTGCAATTGCTTTGATTGCCTTTTCAACCCGAAAGTTGTTGCGTGATGAGAACACCATTTTCTTGAAACTTGGTATCATATATTTTTATGTTCCTATTATCGATTTTTTGCATACGATTTCTTACAAGGGAATGGGCGTCTTTTCACAGTGGACAGCGAATCAACCGACACAGTTTTGGATAGCCGGAAGAACACTTGAGGTGTTAGGCTTTGTGATGATATTTTTCTTTCCAAAATTGAAAGAAAAATATCTTTCTCTGATATTAGGTTTGCTCACGTCTTTTTCTATTTTTTCTATTTTCTCGGGTTTCTTTCCACCTTGCTTTTTTGAAGGAAAAGGATTGACTGCATTCAAAGTGTTCATGGAATATCTGCTTGTGATAGCGCTGGCACTTACGATTCTCAAGGTTTTTGAGCACAAAACTCTTAGTAGATCTGTTAAGAAAACGCTGCTTTTGAGTATTGTTTTAACAATTGCTGGTGAGCTTTCTTTCACACTTTACAGCGATGTTTTTGGCTTTTTCAACTTTCTTGGACATGTTTTTCGTTTTCTATCCTATTTTGTGATATTCAGAGGAGTGGTCGTTGAATGCCTTACTAATCCAATGAATACATTGATGTCAGAACTGGAAAAAAGCAGAAAAAAACTCGAGGACCTGGCATATTACGATAAACTGACAGGGCTTTACAACAGAAACTTCTTCGAAGAATTTGTGAAAAAACAGCTTATGCTTTTAGAACGTGAGAACATTGCCTCTGAGATAATAGTCATTGACATCGATGATTTCAAACATATCAACGACTCTTACGGACATCATATAGGAGATGAGGTTTTGAAATTAGTCGCTGAGAGCATAAAAGAGAGCACTCGTTCATCTGATATTGCAGTTAGATACGGTGGAGATGAGTTTTTAATAATATTAACTGGTTCAGATGATGGTGCTCGTGATGTTGTAAAGAGGATAGAAACCAAACTGAAAGAGAAGAACAGATTCGATTTTCCAATAAGCATAAGTTACGGAACTTCGAAATTTTTAACAGCTTCAGAATATAAGTCGGCTTTTGTTGAAGCTGACAGTAAAATGTACAAGATGAAAGATGAACGTAAAATGACAATTAAATAGTCAATCCAGTATATTCACGAATTTTTTGTTCGAAGAAGATTCCAGAATCTTTTCTATGATTTTTATCGCTATATACCCGTCTTCAGGTTCAACGATAGGCTTTTCATATCTAAGACAGACCTTCGCAAAATGATCTATCACAGGCATTTTCCAGTACGAATCTTTGTTCGTGAACAATGGAGCCAGAGTAATTTCACCGTGGAATTCAACCGGCTTACTTAAAAATATGTCTATCTTTGATGGGGTTGTTTGACCGATTTTCATCGTACCGTATTCTCCATAAACGACAAAATAGTTTTCTTCCAGTCCTTTGGTTATCCAGTTGGAATCAAGGGTTGCTATCGCGCCGTTCGAAAGTTTTAAAATCACGCTTGCCACATCTTCAACATCCGCATTTTTTTCGAGTGTATCTGTTATCGCCACACATTCTGTTATTTCAAGCCCTGTAAGATATCTTATCAGGTCTATCTTGTGCACACCAAGATCCCCAAGTGCTCCAAAATTTGCGGTATCCTTCTTAAAAAACCAGCCGGCACTCGAAGACCAGTTTTCTGGGCCTGAATGACCGAACATGGTCTTGACGAGCCTTATTTCTCCAAGAAGACCAGAATTTAACATTTCCCGAGCTTTTTGATGGTGTGGGAAGAATCTCTGAGAATGATTCACCATCAAAATTCTGTGATTTCTTCTCATGGTCTCTATCATTTTTTCTGCATCACTGGATTTGGTTGCCATTGGCTTTTCAACTAGAACATGTTTTCCATTGTTCAAAGCATCTACAGTAACCTCAGAATGAAGAAAATTCGGAACAGATACCACCACTGCATCCAAATCTTCACGTTTTAAAAGCTCATGATAATCATCATAGTAATCTACATTTTTTAATCCAAACCTGTCTTTTATTTCTTCCACTCTTCTTCTGTCTTTATCTGTGATGCATTTTAATTCAGCATATTTGGAAAACAGTATATTTGGTATATGAAGAACCTGTGAAATCTTTCCTGCACCAATTACTCCCATTCTTATTTTCATACCTCAATCACCCCTGAAGAGATTTTTGAAATCGATCTTTTTGATTTTGTAAGGTGCCAGAGGAAATCTTGAACCGCAGTGTTTGAAAACTTCTGCAAATTTGCAACCGACCTGTATGCCCCTGAAACCTGAAGTGTATAAAATCGAAGGATATATCTCTTCTTCGAATATTTTTGATTCAAAAGCCTTTCTCATAGTTTCTATGGCTTCCACTTTCGATTCATATGAATCACTTATGTCGACTGCGAAGTCGAATTCAAACCCTATGCTCGATGCAGGTATTTCGAACATGAAAATTTCTTTTTCAAGCCTTCTGCTTGTTTCCAGGGATATTTTTGAAACTATTTCATGATCATATAAGATCTCATTACTCCAATGAGTAAAAATGAAATCAAACGATTTAATAAAATCCTCAAGATATTCTTTCAGTTTTGACTCATCTATATTCCCGTATGAAAAATTAAGATGAATAGGCCGTGCATTCAAAGATTTTATCGCTTCTTCAAAACCGTTTATTCTATCACCACATACACTCATAACCGTTACATCGTAACCAAAAGAGGATAAATTCATTATCGTTCCACCCATACCTATTATTGGATCATCACTGTGAGCGGCGATCACCAACACCTTAGACACTATATTCCCCCCTGTTTCTTATGCTCGATTCTCTTATGACAAGGCGAGGAGAGAAAACATATTTTTTTATTTTGGAATCTCCGTTTTCAATCAAATTTATCAAGGATCTGGCCGCTATTTCTCCCATTTCTTCGACTGGTTGATGGATGGATGTCAAAGAAGGAGTGATTATTTCGCACAGCTCCTCATCATTGTCGAATCCTACTATCGATACATCTTCAGGTATTCTCATATTATTTTCTTTTAAAGCCTTGATGGCACCTATTGCAACCAGATCATTCACGCAAAAAACACCATCAAATTTTTCATTTTTGCTCAACAGTTCTTTCATTTTCTTATATCCACTTTTTTCGTCATAACCAGTTAAATAAACCTTCGGTTCAAGGTTGTTTTCTTTCATTGCAAGTGTGTACCCTTCTATTCTCTGAACGGAGACGTATAATTCTGAGGTTCCCGATAGGTGAACTATTTTCCTGCAACCGTTTTTTATCAGATGTGTGGTTGCAAGTCTCGCACCGTGCTTGTTATCTAAAATTATGGAAACGGTATTTTTCAATTCGTAGTCTTTATCAAAGACAACGATCGGAATGTATCTGGAAATTTCTAAAACAAGATCATCGTTCACCCTTGAATTTCCTATTATTAAACCATCTATACCACGAAATCTTGCGTTTTTTATGAGTTTTTCTTCACGATCAAGGTTTCTGAAAGAATCCATCAATATTACCAAAACGTTTTCACCACAAGTCTTCTCAATACCTCTCGTTAATGTTGAAAAAAAGGGATTGGATATATCCGGTACAATTAGACCAATTGTTAAGATCTTCGATTTTTCGACCATTCTTCTGGCATGATAATTCGGAGTGTATCCAATTTCTTTTGCAACTTTCAGAATTTTTCTCCTTTTGCTTTCACCCACTCTTCCTTTTCCATTCAGAACTTTTGAAACGGTTGAGACAGATACATTGCAAAGTCGAGCTATTTCTTTCAGTGTTGCCAATTGTTGAACCTCCTTGATTTAAAATTCTTCTTCTATATTTAGTTCTTTTAGAGTTTTTCTGAGCCATTCGATAGACTTTTCAAGTAGTATACCACCATTTCCTTCACATTCTATACTCAAAGTTCCGTTATAACCTGAGTCTCTTAGAATTTCCAGGACCTTTTTAATATTTTCAGCATTTACACCTTCACCAACTGCGCAGTGACTTATCCCTATACCTGTTTCCTTTCCTCTTAACTTGGCAGCTAAACTTTCTGAAACGTCTTTTATATGAACGTGCTTTATTCTGTCTATGAATTCTCTACAAAATTCAACAGGATCCTGACCAGCTATGAAAGTGTTCCCAGTATCAAGGTTCAATCCAAGTTTTTCACTATCAACGAAATCAAGCATTTTCCTTAGGAATTCTGGCTTGGTGGTAAAATATCCATGCACCTCTATATTGATGTTTATATCGTAAAGTTCAGCTGTTTCAACGATCTTTGAAAAAGCTATCTTCATTAATTCCATAGCCCTTTCATCTGAAAGTCCTTCTGGCTTATTTAAACCATCTGTAACCGCAATATTTGGACAATCAGTTAATTTTGCCCATGGTAGTGTTTTTAAAACATACTGTATTCCAATAGATAATCCTTCCAATCCTGACAGTGGAAAGGCTGCATCAAGTTGTGAAAATCTTATATCGCGAGATAACATTTTGTTTTTAATACTCAAGGGATCATCTAAAAGAGATATGTGTGGAAAATATCCCAATCCGTGGATCCAGGAACTTCCATCTATTACCCCACATTCGATATAATGTATATTATGCTTGTGAGCCCAATCCAGTGCTTTTTCAAAGCTGAATACGGCTGAATTAAAAGCATCGGTATGAAACCCTATTCTCATAGTATCCCCTCCGTTAAGATTTCAAAAGCTTCTTTTTAAAAGTTCCCTTGTACGAGCTGAACGCACTTACGGCAAGTGCTGCAACTATGAATAATCCAAAAACGACCTCTTGAAAATAAGGATTTACTCTCAACATATTCAAGGTGTTTGAAATCATACCCATGAGCAACACACCCAGAAAGGTTCCAAATATATTCCCCTTTCCTCCGGAAAGAGGCGTTCCACCAATTACTACCGCACCTATCGCTTTTAATTCCATTCCAGTACCGGTTGTCGGTTGAGCGGCTCCGATTCTCGATAAAAGAATCATAGAGGCGATACCAATCAGAAAGCCGTTTAACAGAAAAGCGTACAGTTTGGTTTTAACAACTGATATACCTGATAGATAAGCAGCGGTTGAATTACTACCGACGGCGTAAATGTGCCTTCCAAGACGGGTGTATTTAAGTATAAAGTGGATAGCGAAGTATATGATGATACCTATCAAAAACCCCAGAGGTAATAAGCCACCAATACGTGTCAGTCCAAGTGCTTCAAATTTTCCATAAATGGTTTGAAAAACACCCTTTGTTATAGCATAAGCAGTTCCTCTGAAGATACTTAGAAACCCCAGTGAAACGATGAAAGAAGGAGCTTTGAAAGCTATTGAAGAAGCTCCAACAAGGAAACTATTAAATGAAGACAGGAGAATCGCGATAATAACGACCCAGAGATAACTTATGTCGTTCTTAATCATCATTGCAATCACACAGGTTACCAGTCCAACATTCGCACCAACAGATATGTCTATTTCACCTGAGATTATCAAAGCAGTCATACCTGATGCGAGTATTCCAAGAACAGCTATCTGTTCAAGTATGTTTGTAAGATTGCTCAAGGTGAAAAACCGCGAATTGATTACACCAGTTATTATCGCCAGAACAACCTCTGCAAGAAGTAAAAAGAACCATTGATTTTTAAAGATGGATTTTTTGCCTTTTGGAAGTATTTCATTTGATAATGAATTCAACATTTTACAACCCTCCCAGGATTTAGACACCTATGAAAAGTTTAATTAATTCTTCTTCTTTTATGTTTTTGTTTTCAAGGATTTCTATCATCCTGCCATTTCTCATTACTCCTATACGGTCGCTCATTGAAATAAGTTCAGGCATATCTGATGAAACCATGATAATGCTCTTTCCCTTTTCAGCAAGCTCCGTCATCAATTCGTAAATTTGTTCTCTGGCACCTATGTCCACACCTTTGGTTGGTTCATCGAATATATAAAGAATTGCATCCTCATCAAACAACCATCTTCCCAGAATGACCTTTTGCTGATTCCCGCCAGAAAGTTCCTCTATCAGCTGATCTCTGTTACTGACGGCGACGGAAAGTCTTTTTACCATGGAAGAGCACAGATTCAACTCCTGCTTTAAATTCAGGAGGTTGTTTTGTTGAATTTCATGATAAATAATCGTGGAATTTTCGACAACGTTTCTTCCAAGAAGCATCGCATATTTTTTACGATCTTCTGGGACAAAGCATATTCCATTTCTTATGGCGTCTATGGGTGAATTTATTTTCAATTTCTTTCCCTTTATTCTTACTTCACCTTTGTCGGGTTTCATAATTCCGAATATCATGCTTACCAATTCCGTTCTTCCAGAACCGACAAGGCCTCCGATACCAAAAATTTCTCCTTTTCTTACACTAAAACTAACATCGTGGATGATTCCTTCTTTTGAAAGATTCTTAATCTCGACCTGTTCTTCTCCTATATTCACTTTACGTTTTTTGAAAAACAGTGACGTGTCTCTCCCAACCATCTTGTTGGTTATGGTACTTATATCGACAGCTTTTACTTCGTATGTTCCCATGTTTTCGCCGTCTTTGAGTATCGTGACTCTGTCACCTAATTCGAAGATTTCACTTAAATAATGAGAGATGTAGATAATACCAATGCCTTTTTCTTTAAGGTTTCTAACCAGATTCATCAAATTTTTTGTCTCTTCAAGTCCAAGTGAACTTGTAGGTTCATCAAAAATGATGACCTTGGCATTTCTGTGAAGTGCTTTCGCGATTTGAACCATTTGTTTTTGCGCGGTTGACAGTTCACCAACCAAAGTATCAGGTGAAATTTCTATACCGAGAGCTTCCAAAATGTTTCTGCTCTGCTCATTCTGATGATTTCTATCTACAAGAAATCCTGAATTCTTTGTTTTTTCTTCCCCAAGAAATATGTTCTCTGCTACAGTTAGTGAATCAACAAGTTCGGTATCCTGATAAACAGTGGAAATACCTAATTTAACAGCGAGTCTTGGTGTCATATTTTTAATCAATTTGCCGGATATATAAATTTCTCCAGAATCAGGCGAAACAGCACCCGATAAAATCTTTATCAAAGTCGATTTACCGGCACCATTTTCACCTATCAGGCAATGAATTTCCCCTTCTTTTAACTCAAACGAGACTTTCTTCAAGACAACATGTTCACCATATATTTTCACAATATCTTTGAGTTCAACTATGGTTTTACTATTTTTCATCTGGTTTCATCCCCCAATATACAACTACCGGAGGAATGATCATCCTCCGGTAGTTTATAAAAAATCTTAATTTAAAACATCCAACAAACCTTTATATTCCGGGAAGTACTCTTTTGTCAGATCGATCCACACTGGATCAATATCCCATGGTACAACTTTAGTTTTGTCATCTATGGTTTCTGGAGTTATAGGAGTGATTGGCAGGAAAATCCACTGTCTTAAAGCCTTTATTTTCCCGGTTACATAAGCATGCAGAGCGAGGAATGAAACAAAGCCTTCCCAACCTGGAGAACTTGAAATTGAATACTGTATACTTCCTTCTTTTATGAGTTCAATTCCATATGGAGCACCGTTAGTTGTGATAACCTTTATAGGATTATTGAGAAGATTTCTTGCCTTCAACATACGAACGACTGCTGCACCCATTTCTTCGTTGAATACGAACAGTATCGAGAAATCGTAACCCGATTCAATTAAATCCTGAGCCTGTTTAACTGCTTCATCTGGTATGTATTTTCCATCCCTTATTGCGACGATTTTATTCTTTCCCAACTTTTTCACTTCAGGTTCAAAGGACTTTAAAAACATCTGGACTGGAACATGTTCCAACCTTCCCATTATCACTGCTATATTTTCTCCCGGATAATTTTTGGCGATATAATTTGCTATGTCTTTTCCCATTGCATCCCAGTTGAAATCGATACATGCTACGACAGGATCCTGTGATTTCAAAACTTCACCAACGTTATCCGTAACAACAAGTGGGATACCCGCTCTTGCACATTCTCTGGCTGCAATGAAAGCCCCGTTAGGATTGAATGAGAATATACACATTCCATCTACTCCCATGTTAACGAGGGTTTGAATGTTAGCTATTTCTTTTTCCACATCGTAATCGGAATTAAGGACCACTACTTCCACACCTGCCAGTTTTGCTGCATACTGAAATCCTTCGACATCCTTTCTGTACCATGTGTCAGGTCCAGGTGTCACATAGCCGTAGACTAATTTTTTAGCGACCCCCACGCTGAACAAAACTCCCAAAATTAAAAGCATCAGAACTAATACTCTCAAATGTTTCATTTGGAATACACCTCCTATTTTAAGGTAGAGTAACTCCAGCTGGTGAACTACCATGACTTCTAGAAGTCATGGCTTCCCGCTTCAACCCGTGATGACTCGTAGACCAGAAGAGTTTTCCTTCCGTTCCGCCGCCAGAGCAC
>JARRBB010000059.1 GCA_029981435.1 Thermotogaceae bacterium
GTGCTCTGGCGGCGGAACGGAAGGAAAACTCTTCTGGTCTACGAGTCATCACGGGTTGAAGCGGGAAGCCATGACTTCTAGAAGTCATGGTAGTTCACCCACAATCTATTCAAAGTTTCAATTAGTTTCTTATCACCTTTTTCCATATAAATATCCGTTGCACCACAGCACAGATAAAGCATTCTAACAGCATGTCCAACAACTTCAATCAGCTCGTTGAAAGGTTTGTGGTCTATGAAGTATTCTTTTCCGCCTGCGTAACCTTTACCACGGTTTTCTATAAAGAATTCTGCGAGTTCCAAATACTTCCTTTCGCCTGTTTCTCTGTGCAATTCAACCAGTGCCATTTCAATTTCGGGATGCCCCGGAGCACCTTGTTTTTTATCTTTTCCAAAAACATCCGCTATGTGATCAGCGAATCTTTTTGCTATATTGAATAACCTATCTTCTCCGGTGACCCTTTTGTGCATTATCGCTGCTTGTATCAAATGGCCGGCACAGTAAAGTTCGTGCATATTTGCCAGATCAGTCCATCGATCCTCTTTTTTCTCAAACGTGAAAAAAGTGTTCAAATACCCATTTTCATCCTGAGCATCTTCTATTTCCTTTATCACCGCATCTATTTTTTCTTTGAGATCGTTATCTGATGATAAATTTATTAAAGCACTCGATGCTGCTTCTAACCATTTATAAACATCTGAATCGTTGAAAAAGAAACCCTGAAAATCTTTTTTTATCTTTCCAGAAGCCCTTCTGAAGTTATCTATTCTTCCTGTTTCTTCCAATATTTCATATTGAGAAGGTATAGTGATATTCACAGTTCTATCGAGGTATTTTCCCATGAAACCTGATATTTTGACATTTTTTATCGGAACAGTCTTTAAGATTTTATTTGGACTTTTGGAATTGTCCAATACAAATGCTCTATCCATAAGTTTCACCCCTTCAACCCGGTCAATGTGATACCCTGAACGAAGAATCTTTGTCCTATGAAAAACAGAATTATCGGTGGTAATATCATAACTGTTGATGCAGCCATCAGATAATTCCATTGTCCTGTGTACATACCTACAAACGTTGAAAGCCCAACTGCAAGGGTATATTTATCAGGATCGTTTAGATAAACTATAGGACCCAGAAGATCATTCCATACGGACATGAAAGTAAAAATAGCAACTGTCAGTATCGCAGGTTTGGAAAGAGGAATAATTACTTTCCACAGAACCTGTAAAGGAGTTGCTCCATCGAGATAAGCAGCTTCGTCTAATTCATAAGGAATTGTTAGAAAGAACTGTCTCAATAAAAACACATTGAACATTCCACCACCAAACCATGCTGGTACGGTCAAAGGGAGAAAAGTATCTATACCTTTTAGTGCTTTCCAGAGAAGAAAAGTTGGTATCAATGTTACGACATATGGAACCATCAACGATGTTAAAAGGATAGAGAATATTTTATCTCTTCCTTTCCATCTGAGTCTGCTGAAAGCAAATGCTGACATTGTTGCGGTTATCAATACACCTGCTTCTACAAAAAACAATATTGTCAGGGTGTTCAACGTGTATCTTCCAAAAGGAACAGAAGTCAATGCTTCAGGATAATTCTGCCAGTAAAATGGCCTTGGTATCCATTCGGGAGGTAAAGTGAATATCTGTCCTATGTCCATGAATGAACTTCTGATAAGCCAAGCAAATGGAAGCAAAAAACTGATCGAAGCTGATATGAGAATTAGATATATGATAATTTTTTTAATTGTTTTCATCTTGCTTCTTATAACTTTCATGCTATCTACTCCTTCCACCTTCGTAATATACCCAGTAAGATGATGTTTTAAATATCAAAAATGTCAGGACCAGTATTATCAAAAAGAGTATTGTTGACAGTGCACTTGCGTATCCCATCCTTCCGTAATCAAAAGCGTTCTTGTATATGTAGTAGCAATAAAACATACTTGCATAATTTGGACCGCCTTCAGTCATTAGAAACGGTTGTGCAAAAGCCTGAAATGACGATATCAGTCCCATAACAAGATTAAAGAATATAGTTGGAGTCATCATAGGAATGGTAACATGTCTGAATTTATGCCACCAGTTTCCCCCATCTATCGCAACCGCTTCGTAAAGCTGCTGTGGTATTCCTTGAAGGCCTGCTAAAAATATCATCATTGTGTATCCCATTCCCCATGCACTCATCAGGATAAGCGATGGTATTACTTGATGTTCATCGTATATCCATTGAAGCTTTGAAAGACCAAAAACTTCGAGTATATAATTTAGCAATCCAAAATCAGGATTGAACAACCACAACCAGACCACAGCATTTGCAATTGCTGGGACAATTGAAGGCAGAAAGAATATAGTTCTGAAAAGTGGCAATGCCCTCACTTTTTGGTTTAATAATAAGGCAGTTAGAAACGCCGTTATCATTGATACCACAACACTACCTATGGCAAAGTAAAAAGTTACAAATATCGATTTCTTTGCTATAAAATCCTCAAAGAAAATTTCCTTGTAATTTGCTAGTCCAACAAAATTAGGTGTTCCAGCTATTGACCAATCTGTGAAACCGATTACAAAGGCTGCTATCATCGGTCCGAGATTCCATATTAAAAAACCAAGTATAGCAGGAAGGGCAAGAATTATTCCCCATTTCAACTCGAGTTTTCTCATCTTCAATTATTCCCCCTTGAAAAAAGCAGGGGGGAGTTGTTTCTCCCCCACTGCAAATTTACTTATTTACTTATCGTATCTCCCCTGAAGTAATGGTGCAATTTTTTCGGCCATACTATCGCATGCTTCCTGTGCAGTAGCTTTTCCAAGGAGTATATTTCCAACTTCCTGATACATTATATCTGCAATTTTATTCCAGTTTTTCAAGTAATAACTCGGTGCCTTTCTACCATAATTTAAAAGATAATCTATGACAGCCTCTTTGTATTCTGGTGGATGTACCTTAGGATCAAGCCACTTTTCAAGGTATTCAGGATCTTTGTACCACCATATCTGAAGAGGCATCCAGAGGCCACCTCTTATAAGAGGAAGCACCTTTTCACTATCTGTGGACCACTTGTACAGTTCCCACGCTGCTTTTAAAACTTCTGGATCGTTTTCAACGGCTTTGGTGAATATTACGTTAGGTGCTCCAAGCTCCAAACACACTGGTTCTTTGAATTTTGGAAGTGGAGCAACACCAAGTTTCAATCTTCCTTTTTTGGCAAGGTCTCCAAGGTCCAACAGAGCCCACTGGCCATTTATTGCCATTGCAACCCTTTTGGTTTGAAGAGCTATATGGAATGCTGGAAATGCTTCAAGCTGTGCAGGTGTAGGTGAAACATGATATTTATGTATTAGATTGGCGAACTCCTGAAGTGCTTCAACAGCCTCAGGTTGGTTTATTAAAGGAACTTTACCTTCTTCATCACAGATGTCTCCACCATTCGACCAAATGAACGGTAGAAAGTGTCCCCACCATCTTCCAAAAACAACACCGTAGGTTTTTATGTTGTTTGGATCAAATCCCGGTTCGTTTGGGTGTTTTCCATTCTTATCTACAGTGAGTTTTATCGCTGTATCGATGAATTTTTCCCAGGTCCATTCCTCTGGATTTGCTGGTGGATATGGAACACCAGCATCGTCAAACAGTTCTTTGTTGTACCAGAGTAGCATAACTTCAGCAGCAAGATTGGTACCAAATGTTTTCTTACCACCATCATACCAATACCAGGTCATTGAAAGTCTGTTTTCAACCTGCACCGATGGATCCGGGTCTTGTTTTATGAGCGGAAGTATATCCATAACCTCTCCCTTTTCAGCCCATTCAAAGGCCAATCCTTCACCAAGTTGTGCCACATGTGGAGGATTTCCACCGGCTAACATCGCACTTATCTTTTCATCATAATTGCTTGGAACATGGATTGCTTTCACCTTTATCCCTGGATATGCTTTCTCAAAAGCTTTCAGCATATCTTCCTGTGCTTTTCTTTCAAGTGGACTTCCCCAATACATGTAGGTCAAGGTTATTTCTGAAAATGCCATTGAAACCATTGTGAACAATATAAACAGAAGAAACAGTTTTTTCACGACAATCCCCTCCTGATTTTCAAACTTTTAGAAAACAAAAGATAATAACCTCGATTCTTATTGTCACCTCCTTTTCAAAAGTCAATCCACGGGAATTCAGCTATTCTCAAATTGCTACAACCATAAGGTATCAGCTGAACATCCTCGAATTCGCTTACATTTAGATCTTCTTTGGATATCTTTGGTATGGGACCTGCTGAGTTATCAACCAGTTGCCAGTTTTTTAATCTTAAACCTTTTGTGTGTATTTTTATGGGCGGTTCATCGGGTGAAAATGGAGTTGGATTCACTTTGCTCTTTTCCACTTTGAAATCTTCAGAAAGATTGAGTGCGTAATTCCATGGAGTATCTGGATAAACTTCGTAGTCTGCAAACGGTTCTTCACGAGCGATTTTCTTCCATTTTTCTTTTATTTTCAATCCGAAGAGTAGTGGACCTCTCTCAACACTGATTGAGTTTTCGTACCATCTTGAAAATCTTATTTCTGGTGAAAAAGAGATTGTAATCTCATTTCTTTCAGGATTTAGATTTCTGAGTTCGATAAAGTCTTCGTCTTTTTCAATTTCTAAGCTATCGTTGTTGACTTTTAAAACAAACCTTTCTGCCCACTCTGGTACTCGTAATTTAAGATTTATGTTCTCTTCACTGAATACTGTTATGTTTATTTCATCATCAAATGGATAGTCGGTTTCTTCCAGAATCTCTATTTTTGCCCCTCTTGAATTTCTGTAGCTCAATTTACAGGGAGCATAGGCTAAATTCACAAAAGTGTTTTCGTCTTCTTTCATCCAGAGATTGGACACGAATTTTGGCCACCCCTGATGCATATTGGCCGTACAGCAACCAAAATTTGGTTCAAGTCCAAAGATGTTGGAATCATCTCCGTTGTTGTACCAGTTTCTTGGTGCCACATTACACAGCACCTGATTGATCTGCTGGTCGTACTGATGTGCGCAAAAATCTGGCTTTATAGTTGCAGGAAGCGCGTTGAATGCAACTTTTTCAAGAAGATCGCCAAATCTTGCTATTCCAAAAATTCTGAACAGATTTTCAAGCGAGAACATGTATTCTACAACTGCACACAGTTCCGTACCTTGAGTCGGGTTTTTACCATTCAAATGTTCATCACCACTGAACATCCCGTTGGGCATTCCGTGATATTTCATTACCTGTTCTATTGCTTTTAGTGCTATTTTTCTGTACCTCTCGTCTCCATATCTCAGATATCTCAAGGCAGGTTCCTTAAATGCCATAGCCACGTTCACAACGTGAGTGGTGTGGTATTTGAAAAAAAGTTCAGAGGCTTGAGATTTCGATATGCCAAATTTTTCCAGATTATTTTCTGAAAAATTGATTAAATTCTCCCAGCCTATTTTTGAAAGAAGTGAATAAAATTCTTTCCAGTTAAGATAATGTCCCGTTGGTTTTTCGTATGGAAAGTTTTCAAACAAACTACTCCAGTTTATAGATTGCTCAAACAAAATGTCTATAAGTTCATTAAAAGACTCAGTCTGATTTTTTTCATATAACCAGAAAATCGATAAGATATTCTCAAAACCTCTTGCAACAGCCCACATTTTCAGAGGTTTATAGCGTAAAGTTTCAAGTTGATATTTGAAGTATTTTTTCAGAAAAACTGGAATTCTTTTATCGCCAGTTGCATCATGATATTGTGTCAATACTTTCAACATAACCATTCGAGGCCACCAATCATCGTTGTTCTCGGGACCAAAAAAGCCATCTGATCGCTGACTATTGAGTGACCAGTTCACCCACCTTTCTGCTTTTTCAATCAACCTTCTATCTTCAAGAATATATGCAAGTGGTATAAGGCCATCACAGTAGTAAGGACCTCTTTCCCAGTTTTCTCCATCGCCACCAAGCCAACCACTGCTTGTACCAACATCTTCCCAGATTTCCTCGAGATTTCCGGTTAATCCGTTTGCCTGTATTTCAAGCTGCTTTTTTAACCAGCCAACAGGTTTTATTGTCCCGATTGGTAGATTTTTAAAGATCGGTTTTTTCACTATCAACCCTCCTTGTTTTTGAAAAAACTTACTTGAAGTTCTCTGCCACTCGATATCGAAAATCTGTATAATTTTTTTTCGAGATTATCGGCTATCAATTCTTCCGGTTTGGGTTGGAAATCAAGATTTGACCACAGATAAACGATGGCATTGTTGTTACCCAAAACATGCAATTCAGATTCATCTTTTAAATGATATAAAACGGGGTTATCATTTGAAAAACCATACTTCAAGTTTTCGTATTCAACTGAGAATTTGAATCCAATTTCTGAGTATTGAAGTATTTTCTCATCTTTCAGCTCGAAACATATCTTTATTTCATCTTTTTCATCTTTTACAAAAGCACTTCCTTCTGAATAACTTAAATTTATTTCACCTGATAATGGCTTTTTTAGTGATAACACTATCTTTATGGGAACTTTTTTTAGATTGGTGAATTTCATTGTTGAGATATTTCCTTTTCTTTCGAACTCGATGTTTATTTTCGTGTCATTGAACTCGATGTTTTTGAGTTTAAAATAATTCCAGTGTGCAGGAATCTGAGGCCTAAAGGTAAGAGTCGAGGTTATACAGTCTTTTTCTATGCCGAACGTCCCCCGCAAAATTGCCATTAAAACGGGACCTATCGCAAAGAGTTGATGAGCAACAGCTGTGTTCAAAGGTACGAATCTATCACCAGAATAGACTTCTTGAAGATGAGTAGAGCCTTCTTCAAAGAACGCTCTTATAGCTGCTTTAATCAATTGCCAGCCGAATATTGAATCTTCAAGATTGTACGCTGCCAGTGATACAAAACCGTTTATGAAGTACCATACTGAACCGAAATTGTAATTTAAGGGATCGTAATTTTTCCCTTTCTCTACAGATCTTACTCCCCAGGGAGTAAAAATGGATGATGATTTTAATTTTTTTATATGAATTTTGGCTCTTTTTCTGTTCAGTAATCCAAGAGAGATTGGAAAAGCAGGCCAGGGAGTGAGTAGATCCAACAATTTTCCCTCTGAGCTTACTGAAAGACTATAGTAATTTTTGTCATTTATCCAAAGATCTTCGATTTTCTGAGAAATTTTTTCCACTTTTTTCTGCATTTCTTCGGCAAGCTTTTCTTCTTTGAGTTCTGCCATAACTGGTATCAATTTTTTTAAGGCCGCAAGATATATTCCATTGGTATATATGTCGTACTTAGGTCTTTTGAATTCTCCCACTTCCAGAGCACCTAAACCGGCCTTTTGGTTCAAAATCATTCCACTTTCATCAAAGAATCCGTCGTAGAATCTATAAGCCTTTATGATCTTTTCTTTCATTTTTTCTGCAAATTCAAAATCACCGCTTTCAATTACGTACATTGCAAAGGCCAGTAAATACCAGGCAGTTGTGTCGGCGTGTAAATAAGCGAAATTACCGTATTTGTCGAACCAGTCTATCAGACCGGCTGACTGTGAAATTTCATGAGGTATTCTTCCATCATCTCGTTGATATTTAATGTAAAATTCCAGATTTTTTTTAATGATTTCATAGTCACCGTATCCCAGAATTCCTAAGGTGTTTATGCCGAAATCTCCTGCGAAAAACCAGTTAAATCCGGGTCTTGTTGACCTGCCAGAAACGCCTATTCCAGCCGTCAATCCTTCTCCTAAAACTGGATTTATTACCATGCCTTTCAAGATTGAAACCTTTCCCCAGTTAAAAAATTCGTTCAATTCTTTATCGGGAGTTTCTACTGAAAGCGTTTTCGAAAGGAAATTTTTGTAATGTTTTTCTGCTTTTTTTATTTCAGTTTCAATGTTTTCTTCGAGTTTTAAAAGATTTTCACAGCTCTTTCTATCAAAAATGCCTCCTACCACACTGAATATTTTTTCGCTTTTTCCTTTTGATATATTCACATGAATACTGTAGGGAACATCCGAAAATGAGTGATCGCCTTCATAAGAATTTTTATGCCCTTCTTTGACTCTAATTACAGCAGAGAAATTTTCGGTAGGTTCTGATATGATAAATCCAGATAATTCATTGGACCAGTATGAATACTGTCCGCCAATTGCTCCGGGCCACATTAAATTCAGTTCCGGGAAAAAGGAGAATATCATTTCGAAGTCAGTGAAAGAATCTATTTGATATATCACGAAAGTTCCTGGAAAATCCAGTGGTGAGAACAGAATTTCTTCAATTGTTAACAAAGGATGCACATAAATAATTTCTACGAATTCAGGTTTTATAATTATATTTTTAACGATTTCTGTAAGTTCAAATCTTTCACTGGTTTTTCTTATGAACACATTCGTTTTTAAATTTCTCAAAATTTTCACCGGATAACTCCAGACTTCTAATCCTTTTCCAAGGTAACCCATTATGCATGATCTCTTTCCACTGCTTTCTACATATCTTCTATGAGAGATGGGTGTCTCGAATTTCAGCATCTTATTCGTTCCTTTCTTGAAATTGTTCATTTTCGTAAGCTATTATGTCTTCTATGTCGAGGTCTATTATCTTTTGGTAAACTTCAAGAGCTTCTTCAACGTTCCTTTCTTTTATTTTTTCAAAAAGCAGTCGATGATATGGCAAACCTCTGTCTCCAAAATTTTTTAATCCAAGTGGTGAATGCCATAAAATCCCAAGAACTGAAAAAATAGCTTCAAAGGTTTTTCTGAGAATTTCATTGTTCGCTATTTCAAATATTTTTTTATGAAAGTATTCATCAACTTCACTCAGAATTTCATGCTTTTGTATGGAATTTTCAAGTGCAAGAAGGGCATTCTCAAGTTCACTTATTTGTTCATCAGTTGCATTCAAGATGGCAAGCCTTATTGCACCACTCTCCAAGCATCTTCTAACTTCTATCAGTTCAAGTATCTGTTCTGGATCATTGCTTCTGACTTCAAGAGATATATCAACGGATATACCTATTCCATCTCTTCTTTTAACGTACGTTCCACTACCCTGGATTGTGTGTGTTATTCCTTCGTATTCTAAAATTCTTAAAGCCTCTCGAATAATCGTCCTACTCACACCAAATTTTTTGGCAAGAACCACTTCACTTGGAAGCCTGACAGGATTTTTTTCAAGGATGAACTTTTTAATATCGTTCACAACATTAAGGGCCTTTCTATCCTTTCTGGAATACATTTTTATCACTCCTTAAAACAGGTATATTAATATACTTGTATAATCAGTATACAAATATAACTATTCATTAAATTTTAACACAATTAATCTCTTTGAGTCAAATTTTTCTTGGTATAATTTAAAAGATTCAAACGATATGAATGATATAAATTCTGAAATCCTGAAAGATGAAAAATCAGGAGGAACTTTCTATGTGGGGGGATCGCAGAAAGAAATTAGTTCTGGTTTTTTTCAGTGCCTTGGCTTTCAGTGTCTATATGTACCTGGTTTTCTTTCATGCTCTTCGGTTTTCTTATCTTCCCATTTCTGATTATCCTGTATTATTCTTATTTGCTTTTGGCTTCTTGTACTTCACCGATAATATAAGCATAAGATACAAAGGTATAAGACTTATAACCAACGTTATTGGTTATATGCCTTTACTTGTACTTTTTGGACCTGTAATTTCCTGCACTTCACTTGTCTTAACAAGATTTTTCAGGATAAACGAAGAAAGAAAAGATGCGCTCCTTTTCAGAAAGATTAGAGGGACTGTTTATTACACAATCTATTACTCTTTAGCTTCTATAGTTTATGATTACCTTGCAGATTTAAGTGTTTTAATCGCTTTGATTTCTTTTGTTTCAGTATTCAAACTTTTGAACATCATTGTCCTCAGTATAGAAAATCCTTCAGAGTCTTCGATAAAAGAAAGATTCAAGGGTGCTTTGAATGATTTTCCACTATTCATAGTTAATGTACCGTCTTCATATATAATCAGTCGAATCTACAATCATTCTGGTGAAAATGTTTTAACCTTCTTGTTTCTCGGATACTATTTTTCTAACGTTGTTTTGGCTTTCTACTGGATGATGATAAGAAACAGAACGAATTACAGTATAGCTTTGAAAAGGCATGAAGAACTTCAAGAATTTAAGGAAGGTCTTGAAAAAATTCTTCAGGTTTTTAAGACGATAAAGTTGAACGAGTCTCTGGAATCGTTTCTGGAAGATATAGCAAAGATACTTGCAGAATTTTTTGAATGTAGATACGTTCTTATAAGCATTTTCAATCACGAAAAAGGTGTGGCTGAACGTATTGCAGGCTTTGGTATCGAAGAAAAAGAATTTGAAAAATTGCGTAATAATCCGCCAAGTATCGAAGAAGTGCGAGAACTTCTCAGACCTGAATACAAAATGGGTAGTTCTTACTTCATACCCCACGAAGAATCGGTCCAAAAAGTCGATAGTGATAAAGTTTTTACAGGAGAGTACAGATCAAACAGCCTTGATAATGATTCATGGAAACCCTTTGATCTTTTCATAATTCCTCTGAAGGATTTGAACGGTGAGATGATCGGTTATGCATCTCTTGACGGGCCCATAAATGGAAAACGTCCAACGGAGGAACAAGTTAAGATTTTGGAGATTTTTGTGGAACAGATAGCAAGTTTTATTGAAAGTTCTAAAGAGTACTCTCAAATACTCCATAAGTCTCTTACGGATGGTTTGACTGGCTTGTACAATCATTCTCATTTTTATCGTTTTTTGCAAAGAAGACTCCATCTTCTGTAAGATGGAGATGAATTTGCATTTTTTACAATACGATATAATATTTAGTGTTAATATATAATAGGAAGGTGAAATAATTGATTCTTGAATCTAATAACCATTCAGTATTTAAATTAAACTATCGCCTTGTTCTCGTAACAAAATATAGACGCCCTGTGATTAACGATCGTATATCGAATCGTCTGAAAGAGATTTTTGAATA
>JARRBB010000060.1 GCA_029981435.1 Thermotogaceae bacterium
TGCTTTTGGTATCGCGTCATTCTGATAAGCCAATGCCTCGTTTATGAGTCTTTCTTTATCCTGCCTCGCACTGTTCACATCGTCAAAAGCAGCTATAACCTCATTCGGTGGAGAGACATCCTGAAGTTTGACATTTTCTACGAGAATTCCAACATCATATTCATCCAAAATCTTCTGTATCCTTTCCGAACTTTCGACAGCTATAAGATCCCTGTCTGAAGTTAGAACAGCATCTATACCTCTTTGGGCAACACGTTCTCTTAAAACAGATTCTGTGACGAACTTCACAACTTCGTATGGTGAAATCAAGGAAAAAACGAATTTCGCAGGGTCTTTTACCCTGTACTGTATTATAGCTTCTACCATTGCAAAATTATTGTCCCCCGTAAGCATCAACGCTTCGTCTCTCACTTCCTGATAGGATATGTTTGTAATCGATACAGTTCTGAATCCAATTTCTATCTTTCTTACGGTTCTCACATCAACCTTTACAACACTTTCAAATGGATATGGTAGATGATAGTGAATTCCAGGATCAACCTGTCGTACGAATTTACCGAACCTTTTTACCAGTCCAACCTCCGATGCCCCAACCTGATATACACCGGTTGAAAAGTAAATACCAATTATTATCAATATTATTAAAAAGCCAAAAACTTTAAAAAATCTTCTGAACTTTTCGTTACCTCCTTTTCTCTCTTCCTCAATTTCAAAATCAAAATCGGTCATGATAGGACCTCCTTTAAAAAAAATTGACTATCTAATAATACCATGCGAAAATATTTAAAAATTGAATCTGGAAAGTGGTGATCAGGATATCTGAAACAAAAGCGTATGAATTTTGCTGGAAAATACTTGAAAATGTATCCAGAGTGATTTTTGGAAAAGATGAGATTCTTAAAAAGGTACTGGCTGTAATAATCAGTGGTGGAAATATCCTGTTAAACGATGTACCGGGTGTTGGAAAAACCATGCTTGCTAAAAGTTTTGCCATATCTCTTGGATTGGATTTTAAAAGGATACAGTGTACTCCTGATCTTCTTCCGAGCGATATAACTGGTCTCAACATCCTTGATACGAAAAACGGTGAGTTTGTATTCAAAAAAGGCCCTGTGTTCACAGATGTCCTCTTAGCCGATGAATTGAACAGGGCTACTCCGAGGACACAGTCTGCATTGCTTGAATCAATGGCTGAGAAGCAGGTTACCATAGACGGAAAAACTTATAAATTGAGTGAGAATTTCCTTGTAATAGCCACCCAAAATCCCATAGAATTCGAAGGAACTTTTCCTTTACCCGAAGCCCAGCTTGATAGATTCACCCTATGTTTGAATGTTGGTTATCCCTCTATCGAAAAAGAAGAAGAAATGTTAAAAAACATGCTTGAAAAACATCCCATCGAAACCATTGAACCTGTTTCGAGTCCCGAGGAATTGAAGCTGATAAAAGAAACTGTTAAGAACGTACATATCGATGATTCGATAATAAATTATATAACGAAAATAGTTCATAGAACGCGTTCACATCCTGATCTTGCAATTGGTTCAAGTCCAAGAGGAAGTATCGCATTGCTCAATGTTGCACGAGGGATCGCGGTTACCAACGGCCGGGATTTCGTCATACCAGACGATGTAAAGAATGTGGCAGTAGATATTCTGGCACATAGAGTCATATTAAAGCCTGAAGCTCGGCTTATGAAACGGAGCTCATCTGAAATAATTGAGGAAATAGTTAACAACATAGAAATTGTTGAAAATTAAATTTGACAAATTCAGCTGCGATTGATAAAATTCTAAAAAATAATACTTTGGAGGTCAAATGAACGGGATGACTCACAATATCATTGAAGAAAAATACATGATTTTAAAGGTTAATCGTCGCATAAAAGAGCCGGTGGGTGTTTTCGGTGAGTGATTTTTTACTCCAAACCCACACGGCCATGTCATTTGAATGATATGGCCGTTTTTTTTTGAAAGTTTTTGGAAAGGAGGCCACACAAATTGAAATCTTACATACTTAGAAGAATCTTAAGAGCTTTGTTCACAGCATTTGGAGTAAGTCTTGTTGCTTTTATGATTCTGCACCTTGCACCTGGAGATCCGGTTAAAATAATGCTTGGACCCTACGCAACAGAGGAAAATGTACAGGCATTGAGAGCAAGATACAACCTTGATAAACCTTTACATATACAGTATTTGACATGGATAAAAAATATATTCAAAGGAGAACTTGGAACTTCTATCAGGTACAACAGACCCGTGGGTGAATTGATAAAAGAAAGACTTGGTCCCACCCTGATACTTACCGGTTCAGGACTTTTAGTAGCTGTAATTCTCGGAGTACTTTTCGGTACCCTTGCAGCTTTGAAGAAAAACTCTATTTTAGATTATTTAACAACCTTCCAAACGATGTTCTGGCTGTCGATACCTTCTTTCTGGCTTGCGATTGTCCTTTTGTACATCTTTGGATTGAAATTGAGATGGGTACCGATAGCCGGAATGACCTCATTCTCATCAACCATTTTGCCAGTACTTACAATAGGTCTTAGAGAACAGGCATGGTTTGCACGACCGATGAGAGCAGAAATGCTTGAGGTTCTCAGTCAAAATTACATAAAGGCTTTGAAAGCGAAAGGAGTAAAATACGAAAAAATAGTGTGGAAGCACGCATTTAAAAACGCACTCATTCCAATAATAACCATGATAGCACTCCAATTACCCTGGATAATAGGTGGAGCAGTTGTTATAGAAGTTGTATTTTCATGGGGTGGAATGGGTAGTTTGCTTGTTGGCAGCGTTCTATCAAGAGATTATCAGGTAGTTCAAACGATATTACTTTTCATATCCATCGCGGTCGTAGCTGCAAACCTGCTCGCTGATATACTCTATTCTTTCATAGATCCAAGAATAAGAACCGAGAGGTGATGAGAATGATTTCTGAGGATATATCATACGAACAGTTGAAGGAAGAGATAAGAAAATTGAAGCGGAAAAGAAGCAGTCAAGCTAATCTCGTCTGGAAAAGATTCACCAAAAATAAGTTAGCCTTGATTGGATTCATAATGGTTAGCATAATCATATTCATGGCAATCTTTGCTCCTCTGATTGCACCCTACGATCCTTACAAAACCAGTCCTCTTGAAAGATTCAAACCGCCCTCAAAAGAACACCTCCTTGGTACAGATGCACTTGGTAGAGACGTTTTTTCAAGACTGATATACGGTTCAAGAATCGCACTGGAAATCGGTATACTCATAGTCCTTTTCGAAGGAATAATAGGAATATCGCTTGGACTCGTTTCTGGATATTTTGGTGGAATAGTGGATAAACTGATTATGTGGCTTGTGGACGTTCTAAGATCCTTTCCAATAGTTGTCCTCGCTCTTGCGATAGCAGGTGTACTTGGACAAGGTATTCTGAATGTTGTGATTGCGCTTGGTACAGTTGGTTGGACGTCTTACGCTCGAATGGTTAGAAGTAAGGTTTTAACCATAAAAGAACTGGAATATATAGAAGCCGCAAAATCAATTGGCGAATCAAACTTGGCGATAATTTTCAGACACGTTCTTCCAAATGTTTTGTCAACAGCCATAGTTATGGTTTGTTTGATGATGCCAACGGCCTTGATAGCAAGTGCAACTTTGAGTTTTCTTGGCCTTGGAGTACAACCACCAACAGCCGACTGGGGATCAATAATAGCCGAAGGAAGAAGGTATCTACTAAAAGCTCCATGGATATCAACCTCGGCGGGATTTTTCATAATGTTCACCGTTCTCGGATTCAATTTCATAGGAGATGGATTGAGGGACGCACTCGATCCCACATCCAGAAGAAATTAGGGGGTAGAACCGGTGGAAACTCTGCTTGAAATAAAAGATTTGAAAGTTTCGTTTGACACAGAAGAGGGGAAAGTTGAAGCCCTTGATGGAGTCAACTTGAAGGTAAAAGAAGGAGAGTTTCATGCTTTGATAGGTGAAACTGGCTGCGGAAAGACCGTAACAGGTTTGACAATTCTTGGATTACTCGATAACAACGCGAAAATTGAAAAGGGTCAGGTTTTGTACAAAGGAATCGATCTTCTCAAATTAAATGAAAAACAATTACAACAGCAGATTCGTGGAAAAGAAATAGCCATGATATTCCAAGATCCTTCAACTTCTCTCGATCCTATATTCACAATCAAAGAGCAGATGTTTGAGGCTCTTGACAACAATTCCGATCTCACAGAAGAAAAAAAATTGAACCTAATAATTGAAGAACTCAAAAAGGTAAAACTACCAGATGTTGAAGAACTTCTTGAAAAATATCCACATCAACTTTCAGGTGGTATGAAACAGAGAGTTATGATCGCGATGATGCTCAGCTGTAGACCTTCTCTTCTAATCGCGGACGAACCCACAACTGCTCTCGATGTATCAACTCAGGCTCAATTTTTAAAAGTCCTTGAAGATTTGAGAAAAGAAACCAAAATAACTGCGATATACATTACTCACAACCTTGCGGTGGTTAGTGAAATATGTGATACCGTCTCCGTAATGTACGCTGGTAGAATCGTCGAAACAGCATCGCTTAGAGAAATATTCAAAAACCCTCAACATCCGTACACCTATAAACTCCTTCATTCTGTGTTAGGTGTCGAAACAAAAATAGAAGAACTTCAAGAAATACCCGGCTCTGTTCCAAGACTTATCAACCCGCCATCGGGTTGTCGGTTTCATCCAAGGTGTGAAGAAGCTGACGAGATTTGCAAAATCGAAGTACCAAGAATGGTGGAAATTTCCAGTGAACATTTTGTAGCGTGTCATAAGCGGGTGATAGAATGAACAAAGAATTAATAAAAGTCGAAATGCTTCGAAAGTACTATCACAGTTCCAAAGGATTATTAAAAGCCGTTGATAGTGTCTCATTTAAAATATACAGGGGAGAAACCTTTGGCTTGGTTGGAGAATCCGGCTGTGGAAAATCAACACTCATAAGAACGGTGTTGAGACTTTTGAAACCATCCGATGGGAAAATAGTATTCGATGGAATAGATATTACTCATCTTCATGAAAAAGAGTTAAAAAGTTTCAGAAAAAGAATGGGAATAGTCTTTCAGGATCCGCATTCTTCTTTGAATCCAAGAATGACAGTCTTTGATATACTTTCAAGACCTTTAAAAATTCATAAACTGGCAAAAAAACACGACGAATTAATGCTGAAAATTGTCGAGATTCTCAAGCTTATGGGATTGCAGGCAGAACATATGATAAGATTTCCACATGAACTCAGTGGAGGTCAAAAGCAGAGAGTTGCAATTGCTCGTGCACTCATGGTAGAACCTGAGATACTTTTTCTTGATGAACCAACGAGTGCTCTCGATGTTTCCGTCCAGGCAAAGATACTGAAACTGCTCGATAGTGTCAAAAAACAGAAGAATCTCACATACTTCTACATCTCCCACGACATAAATCTGATAAGAGTTGTTTCAGATAGAATAGCAGTTATGTATCTTGGAAAAATAGTTGAAATTGGTGATAAAGAAACGATATTCCACAAACCACTTCACCCGTATACCAACGGTCTGTTCAAATCCGTTCCGGTACCTGATCCAGATGTAAAAATAGATAAAGTACCTCTTGAAGGAGAAGTCCCCAGTCCTGTGAATCCACCAGAAGGTTGTAGATTTCATCCAAGATGTGAATTTGCGAAAGATATTTGCATCAAAGAAGAACCTGTACTGAAAGAGATGGAGGATGGCAGAATGGTAGCGTGCCATCTATATCAATAAAACTGTTGGGGAGGTTGAAAGTATGAAATTCTCAAGGGTAATTTTAACTGTTTTGCTTTTTTCATTAATTGCAGTGAGTTTCAGTTTTGCAGCAAAAGACACCGTTGTGGTTGCCATGATGCAAGAACCATCGAAGCTTGATCCAATAACCTATCAGGATGCTGTTACAAGTATAGTCCTATCTCAAATCACCGATCCTTTGATCGAAGTTACCACTAATGGTAACTACACAACAGAAGGTTCTGTTCTTGAAAGTTTCTCTATATCACCGGATGCAAAGGTATATACTTTCAAAGTCAAAAAAGGTTTAACTTTTCACAATGGAGAACCACTGACCGCGGAAGATATAAAATTCACTTATGAAGCATTAAAAAATCCTGAATTAGGTTCACCGCACAGAAAATACTACGAGGATATTGAAAAAATAGAACTGGTAGATGAATACACTCTAAAAGTTTATCTTAAAAAGCCAAACGTTATATTCCTTGCAACCGCAAAATTGAGAGGCCACGTTCTTCCAAAAGACTACATCGAAAAGGTTGGTTGGGATGGTTACATGCAACATCCAATTGGAAGTGGACCTTACAAATTTGTCAGGTATATAAAAGGTCAGGAAATAGTCCTTACAGCCAACGAAAACTACTGGGGCAAAAAACCGAAAATAAAGAACCTTGTATTCAAATTTTATCCAGAATCTGCTTCAGTTGTAATGGCACTTCAAACGAAAGAAGTGGACTACGTTATAGGATTACCAGCAGAAGATTTCAAAATGCTCAGAGAAACCGCAGCGGATATTTTAAAATTCGGTACTTATGCTGAATTTGCCGATCATAGAATAGTTTTCAACAAAAGACCTGATTGTATATTCCACGACGTGAGATTGAGAAAAGCCATAGCATACGCAATAAACATAGATGAAATGATAGCAGTTTCAAGAGGTGACATGGCGGTAAAAGCTATTGGAAGGATACCAAACTTCCACGCTGCTTTCTCACCAGATGTTCCAACATTTGAATACAATCCCGAAAAGGCCAAAGAACTCATGAAGGAAGCAGGATACCCTGATGGTTTCAAAACAAAAGTTTATGTTGCATCAAGTGCTCAAGAAGCGATCCTCGAAGCCCAGATCATGCAACAACAGCTCAAAAAGGTTGGCATAGATCTTGAAATTGTAACACTCGAATGGGGCATATACCTCGATGTAACCGCCGAAGGTGAAGCGCCGATGTTCATTGAAAATTGGCACGCTTCAGGCTCATTGCCATCACCATACACCTTTGTAGAAATATGGCATTCTAAGTCTGGATGGAATCCGGTTTTTGGAACATATTACAATCCTAAAGTTGATGAGCTTGTTGATAAAATAAAAGTAACCGTTGATCCAGAAGAGAGATGGAAACTCTACAGAGAAGTTCAGAAAATAGCCCTCGGTGATGTTGTGTGTATTCCGCTTTACTGGCCAATAGTAGGTATTGCATACAATAACGAACTGAATATACCGGAAGAACTGTTCAACGCGTTCAAGATACCTCATTATCACATAAATGAATGGAGTTTCTAAAATATCTTCAAAAGATGGGGGAATTTCCCCCATCTTTTGATATTTGTGTTATACCGAATTATAAAGAATTTTTTACTTAAACAGGGGGTTTTAGAATGAATACAGCATCGAAAGAAAAAATTTCTAAAGAAGTTGACAACATAACTGACGAATTGTTCGAACTTGCGAAAAGGTTGAAAGAAAATCCAGAGATTGGGTTCCAGGAGTATCAAGCGAGCGAGTGGTTGACAGAGGTTTTAGAGAAATATTCATTCAAAGTTGAAAAAGGAATTGGAGGTCTGGAAACTGCCTTTAAAGGTACACTTAAGCTTGGAAAAGGTGGACCAAGGATAGCATTTCTTTGTGAATACGATGCGTTACCAGAGGTTGGACATGGCTGTGGTCACAATTTGATAGCGACTGCAAGTTTAGGGGCTGCAATCGCTTTATCTAAAACAGATGGACTGGATGCTGAAGTAGTCGTTTTTGGATGTCCCGGTGAAGAAAACGGCGGTGGTAAAGTGATACTTGTTGAAAAAGGCCTTTTCAATGATATAGATATAGCCATGATGGTACATCCTTCCACTGAAAACTGCGTTTACTCAACATCTCTTGCAATTGATGCTTACGAATTTGAATTCAAGGGCAGAAGTTCACATGCAGCCGGAGCACCTGAGAAAGGTATAAATGCTTTAGATGGTGTGATACATCTTTTCAACGGAATAAATTCTTTGAGGCAGTATTTGAAAGAAGATGTGAGAATCCACGGAATAATATCTGAAGGTGGTAAAGCGCCAAATGTTATACCAGACAGAGCTGTCGCAAAGTTTTATTTCAGGGCAAAAGAGCGAGAATATTTGAACGAAGTCGTTGAAAAAATTTTTAACGTCGCTAAAGGTGCTGCGACGATAGTTGGAGCACAGGTTGAATGGAGAAAGTTTGAACTTTCCAACGACGATCTAAAACCCAACAAAATCCTTGCTGAAGTTTTTGAGAAAAATTTGAGAAGTCTCGGTGTAGATGATATCGTTCCACCAAAGGAAGGAAGAGGTTCGACAGATATGGGTAACGTAAGTCATGTGGTTCCAGCTATTCATCCGCATCTTGCCATCGGTGATAAATCTCTGATACCTCATTCAAGAGATTTTGCACAAGCTACAGTCAGTGAAAGAGGAAGGAATTTCATAAATCTTGCGGCAAAAACAATGGCTTTCACAGCCTTCGACGTTTTGTCGAATCAGGAGCTTCTTGAAAAAATAAAAGAAGAATTCAAAAAAGGCTAAAGAAAGCTAAAATATACATTTTTCAATCCTTCGACGTAACGTCGAAGGATTTTTTTGTAGTAAAATAACTTTTAGGCTTCAAACAAATCCAGAGGAGAATCATGAATTGAAAACAAGTGAATGGTTAGCAAAATATAATGTGAAGTTAAAAAAAAGTCTTGGTCAAAATTTTCTATCAGACAACAGAATTGCAAAGAGGATAATTGAAAAACTCAATCTGGACTCAGATTACACCATCGTTGAAATAGGCGCTGGTGCCGGGACTCTCACAGAAGAACTTGCAAGAATAGCGAAAAAAGTGATAGCATATGAAGTGGATCTAAGTCTGGCAGCATTGTTGAGAGAGAGATTAAAAATATTTGAAAACGTTGAGATAAAATTTGAGGATTTCCTGAAAGCAGATCTGAAGAACATAAAGGCTGAAAGGTTATCATACGTAGCCAACATACCTTATTTTATAACCACTCCAATAATAGAAAAAATACTTCTTGAATCTCCGAAATTCGAATTTGCTACTCTTATGGTTCAGAAAGAACTTGCCGAGAGAATTGCGTCAAAACATGGAAGCAGAAAATTCGGCTCTATATCGTTCTTCGTGCAGTATTTTTGTAACGTCGAAACCGTTTTAGAAGTTTCAAGATCGCATTTTGTTCCCAATCCAAAGGTTGATTCGATTGTGATAAAATTGACCCCAAAGAATCCGGAACTCTCTTTTGAAGATCTGATTAAGTTGTTCAAGTTTTCAAAGAAACTGTTTTCTCAAAGGCGCAAGATGATTAAAAATATCCTAAAATCCATGGGGTATTCTGCTGAAAAACTCGAATCACTCGATAAAAAATTTGATTTAAAAGTTAGGCCCGAGCAGTTATCAGTTGAGCAGATAACTGAGCTGTACAATCTCCTTGAGAGGTGAGAACGTGAAAAATGAAATGTACGATGAACTGATTAAAAAAACTCTCAATTCAATAACTGAAGCTATAATAATCATCGATAAGGAAAGTAGGATAGTTTACATAAACCAATCTGCCTGTGAAATTCTTGGATTATCTTCTGAAGAAGTGCTTGGAAAAGAAGTATATGGGACCATACCCAATACACGATTGCATATCGTTTTAAAAACAGGAGTACCTGAATACAACAAGATTCAAAAACTTCACGATAATGTTATCATAACTTCCCGGATTCCTCTCCGCAACGAAAAGGATGAAATCATAGGTGCTGCAGCTGTTTTTAGAGATATAACCACCGTTCAAAAACTTGCGGAAGAAATTACAAATCTCCGGGAAATTGAAGCTATGCTTTCGGCGATAATAGATTCAACCAACGATGCTATATCAGTTGCAGACGCCGAGGGAAAAGTCGTTCTTGTGAACAAAGCATACACAAGGCTCACAGGACTTTCTGCGAAAGAAGTGATAGGTAAACCAGCAACCATAGATATCGCAGAAGGGGAGAGCGTGCATATAAAAATAGCAAAAGAAAGAAGACCGATGTATGGCGTGAGGATGAAGGTAGGCCCCATGAAAAAAGAGGTGCTTGTAAATGCCTCTCCAATATTCGTTAAAGGCGAATTCAAAGGAAGTGTTGGAGTTATACACGATGTTTCCGAAATGATAAGACTTGTGGAAGAGCTGGAAGATGCACGAAGAATGATAAGAAGAATCCAGGCAAAGTACACTTTCCAGGATATAGTTGGTAAAAGTCCGAAAATGGTTATAGCGATAGAACAGGCAAAAAAAGTTGCCAGAACTCCAGCAACTGTTCTTTTGCGCGGTGAAAGTGGAACAGGAAAAGAACTCTTTGCACATGCGATACACAGTGAAAGTAATCGTGCGAATTCACCTTTCATAAGCGTTAACTGTGCAGCTCTTCCAGAAAGTATACTCGAATCTGAATTGTTTGGTTATGAAGAAGGTGCATTCACAGGTGCAAAAAAAGGCGGAAAGATTGGATTGATAGAAGAAGCTAACAATGGTACTCTATTCCTCGATGAAATAGGTAAAATGAGTTTAAAGGTTCAGTCGAAATTGCTCAGATTCTTACAAGATAGAGAAATATACAGAATAGGTGGTGTGAATCCAATAAAGCTGGATGTTAGGATAATAGCAGCAACGAACATGAATCTTGAAAAGATGGTTGAAAGTGGTGAATTTTTATTAGATCTTTATTACAGACTGAACGTTGTTCCAATATTCATTCCACCACTCAGAGAAAGACTTGAAGACCTGGAAGAACTTGTAAATGTTATAATAAGAAAATTGAATCAGGAGTTTGGAAGAATAGTGGAAAGCATAGACGAAGATGCCCTTGAACTTCTGAGAAAATATCACTGGCCGGGAAATGTCAGGGAACTTGAAAATGTCCTTGGACGCGCG
>JARRBB010000061.1 GCA_029981435.1 Thermotogaceae bacterium
TCAAGTTTAGAAGCTATAAAAACCGCAAGAGTTCATTTGACTATTCCAAAATACACTTACTACGTCAGAGGTGATTCTTCCAAACCAAAAGCCTCTGTTATGATCGTTTTAGAACCAGGTATGGATCTGACAAGTCAGCAAATCAAGGGAATAATGGAACTGGTTTCTGCAGCGGTCGAAGGCATGGAACCATCGGATGTAAAGGTTATCGACAATAATTCAAGGATTTTAAGCAATCTTGTGACACTTCAAGAAGAGAGTTTTGAAGCAGTGAGCAAGATGCAATTGAAAAAAACGATCGAAGATTATTATGTAAATAAAGTGAAAAGCACCCTTGAGCGAGTTTACGGTCTGGGGAATGTAGCGGTGATTGCAGAAGTTTTGCTTGATTGGACAAAAATTGAAAAAGAATCAAAGGAATATGTTCCCGTGAACAAGAGTGAAGGGATTGTTGTAAGCAAACAGGAAGAAAGCGAAACTATAGAAGGAACATCACCTTACACTGGCGGAGCTGTAGGAACCGAATCGAACATACCACCAACTTACGAAAGTCTTGAAAGCACAGAAAAGTCAAAGGTTAACAGAGAAAAAACTATTGTCAATTATAACGTCAGCGAGATTTATCAAAAGATCATCCAAAACCGTGAAGGCGAGATAATGGATAAGACAATAACCGTGTTCATAAATGAGTCACTTGAGAACCAGACATCGACATCTCTTATGAATGCAGACATAATTAAAAAGGCCGTTGCAAATGCTATAAATGTTAACAGCGACAAAGTAGAGATAGTCATAACTCCATTCGATAAAACACTTGAAACCGAGATGATGAAAGAATTAGAAGAATCATCCAAACGGCAGGCGTTTGTAAGATTGGCTTTTGGCATTTTAACTTTAACAGCTGTAATGGTAGTTCTCATCTACACCTTGTTAAGGAGAATGAGATTGGCAAAAGAAAGAAAAGAGATTATGCGCAGACGTCAGGAACTTGAAAAAGAAATCATGGAAACCCTCGTGGTTTCAGAAGAAGCTTTGCCGCCTGAAGAAAAAGAAATCTTAGAACTACGCCAAAGTTTAGAACGTCTCTCTGAAGAACGTCCAGAAGATGTGGCTGTTGTCATAAAGATGTGGTTAGAAGAGTAAAAAGGAGTGATGTTAAATGGCAAGAGAACATTCCATAACGGGTAAACGGAAGGCTGCGATTCTTTTGCTTACTCTTGGTCCTGAAAAGGCAGCGAAGGTTTTAAGGAATATGGATGAATCTGAGATAGAGGAGCTAACACTTGAACTTGCAAACATAGGTAAAATAAATGAAGAAGAAAGAAAAGAAGTATTGAAAGAGTTTGGGAACCTCGTTAAGGCAAAAGATTTCATAAATCAGGGTGGAATTGCTTATGCAAAAGAAATCCTTGAAAAGGCACTTGGCCCTGATAAAGCTCTCGAAATTATAGACAGACTCACTTCAAATCTTCAGGTTAAACCTTTTGAATTTATAAAAAAGGCCGATCCAGTACAGCTCGTAAGCATGTTACAAAACGAACATCCTCAAACGATAGCACTTGTAGTCTGCTATCTTGATCCGAAAACTGCATCAGCTATCATAAGAGCACTACCAGAAAATTTAAGACCAGAAGTTATAAAACGTATAGCTTTACTTGATAGAGCCACCCCTGAGATAGTTAGAGAAGTTGAAAGAGTTCTTGAAAGAAAGGTTTCTGCCTTTGCCACTGCCCAATTCAGCCAAGTTGGTGGCCTTGAAACCGTTGTTGACATAATGAACACGATTGACAGAACAACGGAAAGAGAAATACTGGAAAAACTCGGTGAACAGGATCCTGAACTTGCCGAGGAGATTCGAAAACATCTGTTTGTGTTTGAAGACCTTGTAAAACTCGATGATAGATCGATACAGATCATACTTCGTGAAGTTGATACCAGAGATCTTGCTCTTGCATTGAAAGGCGCAACAGACGAATTGAAGGAAAAAATATTCAGGAACATGTCGAAAAGAGCGGCATCTCTGCTCAAGGACGAACTTGATTATATGGGACCGGTAAGGGTAAAAGATGTCGAAGGTGCCCAGCAAAAAATAGTTGAAGTTGTCAGAAGACTTGAAGAAGCAGGTGAAATTGTCATTGCACGCGGAGGAGGCGAGGAATTAATTGTATAACCTCATAAAAAGAGAAGCCGTTTACCTCGATGCTCCAAAAATACTTATGAAAAAAACTGAGAATGAATTAGATCCGGATGTCGAATATGAGAAAACGATAAAAGACGCAGAGGAAAAGGCTAGAAAGATTTTAGAAAATGCAAATAATCAAGCAAAAGAGTTATTGGAAAAAGCAAAAAAAGAATATGAAGATTCACAGAAAAAAGCCAGAGAGATTTTAGAAAATGCTGAGAAAAAAACCGAAGAAATGAAAAAGGCATTGAGAGAAGAAATTGAAAGAACTTTGAAAGCAGAATATGAAAAGAAGCATGAATTACAAATAAAAAAAATTGAGGAAGTTCTGTCTGAAATATCGAAAGAACGAAATCTAATAATAGAAAAAGTAATACAAAGGCTTATAGAAATTTTCAAACTTTTCCTTGAAAAAGTTAGTTTAGATATTCCAAAAATAAACGAGCAGATATTTCGTAAAAAATTGCAAACAATTTCTGAACAACTCATAGGTAATCAGAAAATAATCCTTAAACTTTCCATCGATGATAAAACGTCTTTAACTGAAGAAATTATGCTTGATCTCAAAAACAGATTCAAAAGCATCGATTTCAAATTTGACGATTCTCTTCAAAAAGGCGATATGGTTGTAGAAACAGATACAGGATTATACAATTTCACGACTTCAGAAGCGCTGAATATATTGAAAGATATTCTGGATGAGGAGTTCAATGAAAATTGAGTGAAACCCTTGAAAAATTAATCGATGATAAGTTTGATCGGCTCATCAGAAAATTCAAAAATGCTGAATTTCCAAGATTGAATGGTAAAGTCACCAGGATACTCGGGTTAACCATAGAATCGATTGGCCCGGAAGTTTTTATGTCCGAAGTTTGTAAACTTAGACTCGCCGATAAAACTCATAGACTTGCTGAAGTAGTTGGATTGAACGATGGAAGAGTCATCTTGATGCCACTTGAAGATGTTTCCGGCCTTTCTCAAAACTGCGAAGTGATAAGAACAAAGAGAAAATTAGATGTCGGCGTGAGTCCTGAGATGGTTGGTAGAGTTTTCGATGCCCTTGGAAGACCAATCGACAGTGAAACCTTTTTTCCAGAAAAAAGATATCCTTTGATAAATGATTCTCCTAACCCTTTGATCAGACAGAGGATAAAGGAGCCTTTACCAACAGGTATAAGAGCTATAGATGGTTTTTTAACACTTGGCAAAGGACAGAGAATAGGTATATTCGCTGGAAGTGGTGTCGGTAAAAGTACTCTGCTTGGAATGATCGCTAAAAATACCTATGCCGATGTTAACGTAATAGCCTTGATAGGTGAAAGAGGGCGTGAAGTTCGTGAATTTATCGAGAGAGACCTTGGAAAAGATGGCTTAAAAAGATCAGTGGTGATCGTTTCTACTTCAGACCAACCTGCTTTACTCAGAACAAAATCACTTTACACCGCGACAACCATATCCGAATATTTCAGAGATCAGGGATTGAACGTACTTTTGATGGTTGATTCTCTAACCAGATGGGCGATGGCCCAGAGAGAAGTGGGATTATCAATAGGCGAACCACCAACAACTCGTGGTTATACTCCAAGTGTGTTTGCAAATCTTCCTAAAATACTTGAAAGAGCTGGAAATTCTGACAGAGGAAGCATAACAGGTATATACACTGTTCTGGTAGAAGCAGACGATTTCAACGAACCCATAAGTGATACTGTGAGAGGAATCGTTGATGGCCATATAATACTTTCCAGAAAGCTCGCTGAAGCGAATCATTATCCCGCAATAGACGTTCTGGCAAGTATAAGCAGGTTGATGTCAGAAGTAGCAGAAAAGGAACATTTAGAAGCAGCGAGAAGACTTCGTGATATCATGGCAACCTACTACGATGCAAAAGATTTGATAGATGTTGGTGCCTATTCGAAAGGAACAGATCCGAAAATCGATAAAGCTATAGAACTTATCGACGAAATAAACAGCTTTTTGAGGCAGGAAGTTGATGAAAAATCAGGTTTCAAAGACACCGTGAACAGACTGCTTGATATAGCGAGCAAAATTTGAAATTGTTGGGGGTATATCGATGACCTTTAAGAATATGGTTGAGGAACTCTTTAAAAAAGAATTCGAACGTGAGACTATTCCAGGATTTGTGATTCTTGTTGGTAATTCTCAAAAAGTTCTTTATAAAGATAGCTTTGGTTTCAAAGCTTTGAAGCCATCAAAGGAAATGAACGATACCAGTACAATCTACGATCTGGCAAGTCTCACGAAGGTCGTGGCAACGACAAGCGCTGTTATGAATTTAGTCGAAACCGGAAAACTCTGCCTTTTCGATCCTGTTGCCTACTATGTTGATGAATTCAAGGAAAACGATAAAAAGGATATAAGGATTTTTCATCTTTTGACACATTCATCAGGTTTACCACCTTATTCTGAACTTTGGAGATATCTGAAAGGTGAAGAGCTTCTGAAAGAACTTTTGAAAATCCAACCTGTTTATCCACCTGAAAGCAAAATCGTTTATTCCTGCCTGAACTTCATAACTTTGATGAAGATGGTTCAAAACATAACCAATCAGAGGTTCGACGAGTTTCTATATTCTACAATCTTCAAACCTCTTGATATGAACAACACCTGCTTCAATCCATCGGAAGACATGCTCGAAAGAATAGCTCCTACTTCCGAAAGAGACGGGAAAATACTGAGAGGAAAAGTCGATGATGAACTTGCGTACTATCTTGGTGGAGTGAGTGGAAACGCTGGACTTTTCTCATGTGTTGATGATCTTTACAATCTTTGTAGAGTGTACCTTAACGACGGAAAACATGGTACAGAAAAGTTTTTTTCAAAACATACCATAAGAACTTTCACGGAAACTGTCGTTGAAATTGATGGTATGAAAAGGGCGCTCGGCTGGACTATCAATCAAAAAAGAAGTTTCATAGGAGACCTGTTCACTGACAAAGCTTTCGGTCACACTGGCTTTACAGGAACCTCCATTGTCATAGATAGATCGCTTGATCTATGTGTTATCGTACTTTCAAACAGAACACACATTCATCGTCGTGAGACTTTAGATAACATATGGGATTTCAGAAGACGAATTCACAATTTGGTTGTTAAAACTTTTGCAAACTGATTTTTTCAACTGTCTTTCGTAAAATCTGTTTTGAATTTTCGAGTATTTCAACGCTCGTTTTTTCTGAGTTTGAATTTACTTTTACATAAATTTTGAGCTTTGGTTCTGTACCGGAAGGTCTTACTATAACCCTTAGATTATCTCCATATATCAGTTGAAGAACATCACCGGAAAGTTCGTTCTTGAGCTTCAAGTGATCTATAGTCTTTGTTAGCGCTAAACTACCGATACTTTCTGGCGGTGAATTTCTAAAAAATCTCATGATATTCTGTATTATCTTTTCAAAACCCTGAGGCTCAAATTCGAAATTCAAAAGGATTTCTTTGAAATATCCGTATTTTTCAGAAAGCTCGTTCAACTTCTTTTTCGGACTTTTATCCTGTTTTTTCAACCAATTGAACGTGAGAACCATCAACACCGATGCGATAATGCCATCTTTATCTCTTACAAAATCACCTGCAAGATACCCATAACTTTCTTCAAACGCAAACAGAAAATTACCACCACTCGAAACCTTTTCTTCTATTTTCTGGCCTATGAATTTAAATCCAGTTAAAGTCTCCAGAAGTTCTATATCTCTTTCTTCACACATCGGTTTTACCAAATCTGTTGTCACTATCGTTTTAACGACAAAAGAATTTTCTTTCAGTTCAGTACTGTTCAACAGGTAATCAAGTATTAAAACACCGATTTCGTTTCCAGTTAGAAGTTCGTATTTTTCATCTTTTCTGTACATAACTCCCATTCTATCACAATCAGGGTCAGTTGCTATTATCAAATCAAAAGAATTTGTAGATTTTTCGGCGAATTTCAATGCCTCTTCAAAAGCTTCTCTTTCTTCAGGATTTGGCCTGCTAACAGTTGGGAAAGCACCATCAAGAGTAACCTGACTATCGACCATCTGAAAATCTATTCCAAGAAATTTTAAAGCTTTCGAAACAGGTTTAAAGCCACTTCCATGCAACGGTGTGTAAAGAACTTTTAAACCAACATCATCTGTATTAAAGCCTTTCAAAAACTTCTGAAGTTCTTTCAGATAAACTTCATCAAACTCATCCGCGTTGAGCCACAATGGTTCAGATTCAGATACTTTTACATCATCAAAATAATCCAGCTTTTCTATCTCGGCGGATATTCCGTTTGTAAACTCAGGAGTCGCTTGGACACCGTTTGAAAGATAAACCTTAAAACCATTGTACTGGGGTGGATTATGGCTGGCTGTTATTACTATTCCCCAGTCTACCTTCAATTCTCTAACCGCAAACGAAAGCATTGGTGTCGGTCTCGATTCATCGAATACATAAACTCTGAATCCATTTGCCATCAAAACCTTCGCAGATTCTACAGCAAATTCTCTGGAAAACTTTCTTGTATCATAGCAAATAACAGCAGAATCAGCTTTCGATATCTTCTTACCGTAATTCGCCAGTCCTTGAGTTGCTCTTCTAACAACATGAATGTTCATCATGGCGGTACCTGCTCCGATAATTCCCCTTATTCCACCGGTACCAAAAGAAAGTTCTTTATGAAATCTTTTTTCTATTTCTTCTGGAGAGTTTTTTATGGCTTTCAATTCTTCCTTCAGAGATTCATCAGCTTTTTGAAGCCATTTTTCATACTCCTGATATGCTGGATTATTCGGCATCGAATTCTTCTCACCCCTTGAAACAAAAAGACTTAAATTTACATGATGAACAATCATCACACCTTAAATTATACCTTGATTTTTCAATATCACCAGTTTGTTCTAAAATAAACAGTGCAAGTTCAGTTTCTCTATCCGACAAATTGAAATTTCTCTTAAGCTCGTTGATATTCAAAATTCCAACTTTTTTTATATAGTCTCTAATTTCTTTAAGAACCCTGTTATTCACTGTCTTACTCTCCTTTTTTGAGATATATATAAGATAAAAATATTGAGTATATGCCAGTTATTCCCAAAATTATCAATATTATATCCCCAGAGTTCAGTGGCTCGACAGAAGTACCGTATATCAACGGATTCAACAAAGTTACAAGTTTTTTTAAAATGATGTATACAGCAACTATGATTGAAAACATACCTCCAACGAAAGTATGGGCAACTCCACGTTTCAACCTTCTCTTTATATCTTCGAGACCCGTCAGATAAACAAGTCCATTCAGAAAAACAACAAGAGAAAACAATACATCTCTTTCGAAGCCACCTGTTCCTGAAAACATGAGAAAACTTACAAACAAAATCGCTATACCTGTGAAAAAATTAAAAAACCAGATCCTTTTGAAGTTCATGCTATCAACGCCCTTCCAACCACAACAACAATTAGACTCAAAATATAAGCAATCAAAATAGTGTAAACAATGGAAAACAGCATATACTTCAAAGATCCAGTCTCACTTTTTATGGTTGCAAGGGTTGCAAAGCAAGGCACATAGGCCATAACAAAAACCATAAGCGCAAAAGCATTCACAGGATTGAGAGAATTGCGAAGTGTTTCTACCAGATCTGGACTGTCTTCCTGTGAACCAACCAAAGTTGCATAGGATGATACAACAACTTCTTTTGCACTTATTCCAAATATGAGCGAGGTTGTTATCCGCCAGTCGAATTGATGAACCTTGAATACGGGCTGTATAAGCTTTCCTAAGAGAGCAGCATAACTGTTTTCAACATTACCTGCAGGGAAGTACGATAAAAACCAAATTACGATAGCAGATACCAGTATTATCGTTCCAGCTTTTTGAAGAAAATGTTTTCCATTATTCCACATGTAAATGACGAGATTTTTCACAACAGGCATCCTGTACCTTGGCATTTCAATTATGAATGGAGAAGGTGTGCCCTTAAAGAAGAGTTTGTTCAATATCAAAATCGAAACAGTAGTCACGATAATACTGAAAAAGTAGATACCGAACAGTGCATTTCCGGGATTTTTAAATAGGGCACCTGCAATTAAAATATAAACCGGCAATCTCGCACTGCAAGAAATGAACGGAACAGATAGAAGCGTTACCAGTCTTTCTCGAGGGTCTCCCATAACCCTTGTAGACATTATTGCCGGAACACTGCAGCCAAATCCAAGTATAAACGAAATGAAGGAACGACCACTGATTTTAAGATAATACATGAATCTATCGACAACAAAGGCAGCTCTGGAAAAATAACCCGTTTCTTCCAGAAACCCCATCATGAAAAATAGAATGAATATATTTGGCACAAAAACCAGTATCGAACCAACTCCACCTATTATCCCATCAGAAAGGAGCGAAGCCAGCCATCGTGGGGAAATACTGCTCGTTATATTAGCAAGCCAGTCGAAGAAAGCAGCTACTGAATCTGAAAGTGGTGCAGCGATATCAAATGTGATTTTAAACATCATATACAGTATCGCAAGGAAAATGGGTATTCCAATATATTTATGCGTAAAAACATGGTCTATGGCATCACTGATATTCCATACATCGTAAGAGGATTCAGAAACAAAGTTTTTCAAAAGGTTTGAAACTAACTGATATCTGTCGGATGAAATTTCAATCTGTATATCTTCTGGAATTTCAAGGTGTGGGATACTTTTTGTAATCAGCTGCAGAACCTCGGAATCTCCTTCGAGAGTTTTTATGGCTATCCATCTTTTGTTATAACTATCGAACTCCTTTTCTTTCTCAAGCTCTCTCTCTATTTTTTGAATGGCCTGCTCTATCTCCTCATTGTATTTTAAAATGAACTTTCTCTGGTCTATAGATGGTTTTGAATAGACTTCAAGTATTTTGTCACATAGTTCATCAACACCCTCTTCGGTCAAAGCCGAAGTCAAAACAACCGGTATGTTCAAAGAAACTTCCAATCCTGTTTTATCAATAACAATACCGGCTTTCCTTGCTTCATCTATCGCATTTATAACGAATATGACAGGTTTGGAAGTTGCCTCGAGAACCTGAAAAAGAAGATAAAGTCCTCTCTCCAGACTCAAAGCATCCGATATAACAACCACAATATCTTCATCACCGTTAACAATAGCATCCCGCGCGATTTTTTCATCAAGGGATTGAGCACCGAGTGTGTAGGTACCGGGAAGATCAACAAATTTCAATTCATGGCCTTTCCAGTATCTGTATCCTTCTTTTTTCGCAACTGTCACTCCAGGCCAGTTTCCCACTCTTTGACGCGAGCCGGTTAAGGCATTAAAAAGGCTCGTTTTTCCAACGTTGGGATTTCCACATATTGCAACATCTATTTTCACTCAATCACCTCCACGAATATTTTCGATGCTCTTCCTTTTCCAACAGTATGAATATTTCCATCGACCTCTATCGTTATTTTTCCTGAGTTGTTTCTTAGAATGCGTATCTTTTTTCCAACATCCAATCCCATTCTTGCGAGCTCATTCAAAAATCTTCTCCCATAAGCTAATGCATTAACCTTGCAAACGGTACCTTCCGGACAAAGAAAGAGTGGAATATGATTGACGGGTTTAACGTAAATTTTTGAAGCTTCCGAAGATCTGAGAGAAACTCTGAAATTACCTATCTTATAAACTGTAGGATCAACAAGAGGTGCCTTCTTAACAACTTCTATTCTTCTACCTGGGATAAAACCCATACCTAATATTCTCTCTTTAAGGTCTTCGGGTAGATCAACTTTTTCAATTACCGCTACAGAACCTTCTGGTAGTTCATCGAGTTTTATCAACACGCCTGGTCACCTCTGTGAAAGATATTCCGACTTATTGAGACCTTATTGAGAATAATTCTCAATTAGCACTTAAATCATACCAAATAAAGTTTGAAATGTCAATCTATATGTCTGTATTCGCATGAGAGTTCAAAATAAGATTTTGCGTGTTTCTCGAGATTCTCAAGGGTCACTTCAGGAAGACGTTTTTTCAACTGTGCAGGAACTCCGGCAATCAAACTCAGAGGTTCTACAGAACTGTTTTCTTTTACAACACTACCTGCTGCAATTATGCTCCCATAACATATTTTTGAACCATCGAGAATCGTCGAATTCATACCTATCAGTACTCTACTTTCTATTTCACAACCATGAATTACCGCATTGTGACCAACTGTGACATATTCTCCAATTGTTACTGGATGCCCATTTGATGTATGTACCACGCAGTTATCCTGAATGTTTGAGTATTTTTTGACAATTATAGGTTCTATATCGCCTCTCAAAACCGCTCCATACCATACACTGACACCCTCTTCTAAAACAACATCACCGATGATTATAGCGTTTGGAGCTATGAAAACATCCTCTGCTATCTTCGGTCTTTTACCACGAAACTCTAAGATCATTTTTCAACACCTCCTTGGAAATAATTCTTGTACTTGGTGAACTACCACACCTTACAGAAAGTATGGCTTCCTGCTTCATCCCATGTTGACTCGTAGACCAGAAGAATTTTCCTTCCGTTCCGCCGCCAGTGCATAGTCCACAGGCTTAATCTCGGACAGTCCCTGCCCTACTTTTTCTTGCATCAGAACATAATTGGCCAAATTAACCGCCGCGTTTATATCTCTATCATGTTCTCTTCCACATTCAGGACATACCCATCTTCTGATATTTAAGTTCTTAACTTCTTCGTTTTTGTATCCACATACACTACATATCTGACTTGATGCATAGAATCTG
>JARRBB010000062.1 GCA_029981435.1 Thermotogaceae bacterium
ATTGGTGCATTGGCAGCGGCTGGCTTCATAGCGGGAGATATAAACTTAAAGATCCTTTTCAACATAGTACTGGGATGGGTTTTAACACCTCTTGGTGGGGTTCTATTTGGCTTTTTGTTCTACAAGTCTATTAGGCCTTTCTTCAATAAAATAAAATCTCTCTTCATTCAGCAAATTGTGGTAAAAATGTTTGCACTAATAGTTGGGATATATGGTTCATACGCTCTTGGTGCTAACAATTTTGCGGTAGTTGCTGGACCTTTTTTTGATAAACAAACTGGTGCATCCTTACTAACAATATTAACAATCGGGGCATTGAGTATGAGTGTGGGAGCTTTGATTTACAGCAGGAAAATAGCAGATACGGTTGGAAAAAAAATAACTGTCCTTGAACCTGTAGGAGTTATAGTTGCCATGTTTGCACAGTCAACAACTGTATGGATTTATTCTCTATTCGGTATCCCAGTTTCAGCCTCACAGGCTATTGTTGGTGGGGTGATTGGAGTCGGATTTGCTGGAAATTCTCATTTCGTAAGTTGGAAGACCATGCTGAAAATGATATTAGGGTGGTTGATCACACCGTTAATGTCTGGGTTAATAGTAACAGTTGTTCACTTCCTGTTATTTAGAATTTGAACACAGAGAAAATGATCGTGAAAACTATTAAACTCACTAAAGTATGAAGATAAAGAGTGTTTAAAACTATTTGCATTTCCTTTTGATTCTCTGTTTTTATGAACAAAGGCATTATGAACGGCGGAGGAAGTATCATCAATGTGATAAGTGCACGCTTAAATCCTGAATCGAAACCAAAGATTTTCACAATAACTAAATCTCCCAACAAGATTGCAAGTGTTGTGGAAATCAACAATCTAACCGATGTTATCTTTATCGCTGAACCTATATTGTATTTTGAGAATTTTATATCGTATCCTATTATCAAACATATCAAAGGCACCACTAAGGCTCCAAGATACTGAAAAGTCTGGTATATCGCCTGAGTCAAATAATTGCTTTCTACATCCTTAAACACTCCCAAACTGCCAAGAACTATTCCACCGAGGACACCTATTATAGGTGGTGATTTTATAAATGAAAGCAAGAAGTTGGGACTTTTACTACTGTCTGAAATCTTAATCATCAAAGCAACAAAAACAGAGAATATGAAAGCAACATGTCCAAAATCTATCAAAGCAAACTCAAACAAATTTTCAATTCCAAATGCCACAGTGTAAAGGGAATATCCTATCATACCGGCTTCGAATCCTGTCAATAACAGAGGAAAATAGATCGATTCAGAGTTCAAAAGCCTTTTCAGAATTTTTCCAATCAAAAGTAAAAGGGCGCAGATTCCAAAGGTTAGACCGAATAACAAAAGATACTTTGGTTCAAAACTGACAGTTGCAAAAGCTGTGAACAAAAGAGATGGCAAACCTATATTCACGACCAGCCTTTTCAATGAATCCACAATGTTTTCAGGGAAAAAATTGATCTTTCTAAGAATATATCCAGTCATTATCATCACAAAAATCGGCAAGACTTTTGAAATTATCAAAAAATAATCCCCAGCCAACAAAATTCACCTCTTTTAAAACTTTTAAGAAAATAGAGAGTTTTTAGAAGAAAATACGAGTTATTTTGAGATTTTCAAACCTTTTTGAATATATTTTCAGTTATTTAAGGTTAAACATCGAAAATCATTGTCTATTTCGTTTGTTTACAACTATAATGATATCATATAATGTTTATGAAAACGTTTTCGAAAACGATTTTATTTTTCAATTTTTAACTCTTCAAGAATAATATTCATTAAAAAGAGGGAGGTGAAAAATTAAACCGAGTTTCTTGGGGTTTCTAAATTAGTTATCAAAAAACAGTTTGGGAGGGGAGTCGTATGTTTAAAAAATTTTTTGTTATCGTGATTTTGGTTGCGGTGTTATTGACTTCTTTCACTGTTGTAGCTCAAACAAAAGGAAAAATGGCAATAGTTATTTCAACAATGAACAATCCATGGTTTGTTGTTCTGGGTGAAACGGCTGCTGAAAGAGCGAAACAGTTAGGTTATGAAGCAACCATTTTCGACTCACAAAATGATACAGCCAAAGAGTCTGCACATTTTGATTCCATTATTGCCGCTGGATATGATGCAATTATTTTCAATCCAACGGATGCAGATGGTTCGATTTCAAACGTTAAAAGGGCAAAAGAAGCTGGAATACCTGTTTTCTGCATAGATAGAGGTATAAATGCAAGAGGACTTGCAGTTTCGCAGATTTATTCAGACAATTATACAGGCGGAGTATTAATGGGACAGTACTTTGTCAAAGTTATGGGTAAAGAAGCAAAATATGCTGAGTTACTTGGTATTCTTTCTGCGCAACCGACCTGGGATCGTTCAAAAGGATTCCACAGTGTTGTAGATAATTATCCAGGACTTGTAATGGTTGCACAACAAACCGCTCAATTCGATCGTGATACTGCTTATGCTGTCACTGAACAGATCCTACAAGCACATCCAGAAATAAAGGCCATCTGGTGTGGTAATGACGCTATGGCTATGGGCGCTATGAAAGCATGTGAAGCAGCTGGAAGAACAGATATAAAGATATTTGGTTTCGATGGCGCAAGAGATGTTATAGATGCTATAAGAGATGGTAAACAGATAGTGGCTACTATAATGCAATATCCAAAAATCATGGCAAGAATGGCTGTAGAATGGGCTGATCAGTACTTGCATGGAGTAAGAGAATTTCCTGAAATCGTTCCTGTAGCAGTTGAACTGGTTACCAGAGAAAATATAGAAAAATTCGCTCCCTATGGTAGAAAAGAAGGTGAATAATTCATATTTGTTATGTAAAATAAGGGCCGCTTCTCTGCGGCCCTTAAAATAACTTGAGGAGGAAGCTGAATAAAAGATGATAAATAGAAAGACTTTAATAACTATTCTGATCGTAATTGTGATCGGTCTGTTACTCTCAAAATCATGTCATTTCGTTCCCATCGAACAAGCAAAAGCAGAAGCCAAAGGTAAAGAATTCAATGCTAAAGATTATGCAAGAAAAGTATGGAATGAATTCATGAAAAAACTCGATTCTATTTCTTCAGACGCATCAATAGTTTTAGAAGCTCTCATTGAAAACAAGGAGGAAGCTGAAAAAAAATATGGAAAAGTTGTTGGATTCACCTATAACACACTTTTTTTGATAAAAGGGAAAGGAAAAATTGTCTCGATTGATGATGAAAAAGTGTTGATTCAAGTTGAAAAAGTTGACAGGGAGATTTATGTTTCAAAAGACCTCATATTCGGAAACGACATCGTTAATTCTTCTGGACTTGTCAAGATGAGTGATTTCGATAGAATATATGATTTTAATGCTGTCTCGAATGAAATAAACAATATAGTCAACACAGAAGTTGTTCCACCGTTCATGGATAAGGTAAAAATAGGTAGAGTGATTGAATTTGTAGGAGTGTTAAATATTCCAAAAGATGAAGAAATAAAATTTCCTTTGCAGCTTTTGCCAGTAAAACTGAACGTTGAATGAAAGGAGAAATTTTATCATGATTGAAGAAGACGTGATCCTGGAAACCAGAAATATTACCAAAAAATTTCCTGGTGTTATAGCTGTAAATGGTGTGAATTTTAAAGTCTACAAAGGAAAAGTGAATGCTCTTGTTGGTGAAAATGGTGCTGGTAAATCTACCTTGATGAAAATACTGGCAGGCGTTTACACAGATTTCGAAGGCAATCTGATGCTGAACGGTAAAGAAGTCAGGTTCAAAAACACAAGAGATGCTCAAGAAAAAGGCATAGCTATGATCTATCAGGAGTTAAATTTACTCCCAAATCTAAGCGTAATGGAAAATATTTTCATAGGTAGAGAATTTCTTGATAAGTTTCAAATGGTTGATTACAAGAAAATGTACGAAGAGTCTGTTAAAATCTTGCAAAAACTGGATCTGGATATAAATCCAAAAAGGATAGTTTCCGAACTGAGTGTTGGACAGCAACAAATGGTGGAGGTTGCAAAAGCTCTTTCTTTGAACGCAAGGGTTATTATAATGGACGAACCTACTTCTGCAATAAGTGAACATGAAATTGAAACTCTGTTTAAAGTTATTAACTCGTTGAAAAAACAGGGAGTTGCCATAGTTTATATTTCACACAAACTGGATGAAGTGTTTGAAATATCGGATATGATAACTGTGATGCGTGATGGTAAAGTTGTTGGTTCGGGTCCAAAGGAAGATTTTGATTACAATAAAATAGTCAGAATGATGGTTGGAAGAAATATAAAAGATTTCTTTGTGAAATCCCAGGCAGAAATCTCAGAGGAATTTTTCAAAGTTGAAAACATTTGTTTGAAAAGTAAAGATGATCCTAACAAATATATAGTAAACAATGTGAGTTTTACCCTCAGAAAAGGAGAAATACTCGGAATATTTGGATTAATGGGAGCAGGAAGAAGTGAACTTTTAGAAGCAATATTTGGTGTTCATCCTAAATTATCCTCAGGAAGAGTTTTTCTTGAAGGAAAAGAACTGGAGATAAATTCTCCTGAAGATGCAATAAAAGCTGGTATAGGTTTTGTACCAGAAGATAGGAAACAAGCAGGTTTAATTTTATCAATGGCAGTTTCTCAAAACATTACCCTTACCAACTTAAAAAATGTAGAAAAATTGATCTTCATAAGTGAGAAAAAAGAAAATGATCTGGTTGAATATTACATAAATCGTCTGAACATTAAAACACCTTCTCCACAACAAATAGTAGAGAATTTGAGCGGTGGGAATCAACAAAAAGTAGTAATAGCCAAGTGGCTTGCTGTGAAACCTAAGGTTCTTTTTATGGATGAACCTACAAGAGGAATAGACGTAAACGCTAAAAGTGAAATCTACAAATTAATAAGCGAATTAGCCAAAAACGGTCTCGGAATAATTATGGTGTCATCAGAACTTCCGGAAATATTGGCTATGTCTGATAGAATAATTGTTTTATCGGAAGGTAGGAAAACCGGTGAATTTAAAGTTTCAGAGGCAAATGAAGAAATTTTACTTAAAGCAGCTATACCAAGGAGTATGAAAATCAGAGAAACCAACAACACCATAAAAACATCATAAAGGAGTGAAAACATGAGAGAAAATGCAATTTCACTACAAAATTACAGGACCTATCTGTCTAAATTCCAATCATTGATAATATTAATTTCTTTAACAATAATTGTTGGTTTGCTCTCTGAAAGATTTTTCTCAATAAACAATATGTGGAACATACTCAGACAAACTTCTGTTAATCTGTGTATCTCAGTTGGAATGACGATGGTTATACTTACAGGTGGAATAGATCTGTCAGTTGGTTCAGTTCTTGGGTTCACTGGAGCTGTTATAGCCGGATTACTCAAAAACGGTTTGACCTTAACACCTCTCGGGATTGTTATCCAGTATGAACCATTAGGTGCTGCCATTGTTGGTATTCTTGTGGGGCTTGCCTTAGGATTATTCAATGGGTTTGTTATAACTAAATTTCGTGTTCCACCATTTGTCGCGACGCTTGGAATGCTTACTGCTGCGAGAGGTTTTACTATGCTCTGGACAAAAGGTTATCCAATAACAGGTTTAGGCGAAAAATTTGGATTTATAGGTACAGGATGGCTTTTGGGAATTCCAATGCCGGTGTGGATATCAGGAATAATAGCTTTTTTGGGTGCCATGACACTTAGAAAAACAAGATTTGGAAGGTATATATATGCAATAGGTGGAAACGAAAAAGCTGCGAAACTTTCAGGTGTGAATGTTGATAAGATAAAATTATGGACTTATGCAATTTCTGGTGCTTTAAGTGCCATTGCAGGTTTGATAGTCACTTCAAGGCTTGATTCTGCGCAACCGAATGCTGGAACAAGTTATGAACTTGATGCAATAGCGGCTGTTGTAATAGGTGGTACTTCGTTGTCGGGTGGTAAAGGATCGATAATTGGAACAGTTCAGGGTGCTCTCATAATGGGTGTTCTGAATAATGGACTCGTTCTTATGGGTGTTTCTCCCTTCTGGCAACAAGTAATAAAAGGTTTTGTTATCATTCTTGCAGTTATACTTGACAAACTTGGCAAAAAAGAAGAATAAAAAGAGGTGTTCCTGGTGAAAAACAAACGAATAACCATAAAAGATGTTGCAAAACATGCGGGAGTTTCAATCTCAACTGTTTCACGTTTCATGAGTAATCCGGACTCTGTAAGTGAAAAATTAGGTGAAAAGATTCAAAAAACCATCGAGAAACTAAATTATCATCCAAATAGAATCGCAAGAAGTCTCAGGACAGGTACTACAAAACTAATAGGTTTTCTCATTCCGGATATAACTAATCCTGCCTTTTTGCTCATAGTAAAAGGTGCTGAGGATTATCTTAAAAAGAGGGGGTATTCTTTTATTCTTGGTGGTGCAAATCACAGTGTAAAAGAAGAAACGAAACTTTTTAAAACACTAATTTCTCAAAACGTTGACGGATTCATTTTCATTCCTTCTGGGAATCAAAATGATGAACTGGCAGAGTTTTTAAAGCTTCACAATCTTAAAATGGTTTTTGTTGACAGAAGATATGAAGAAATAAATGCTCCATATATTGGTGTTGATAATACAGGTGGAGTTGAAAAAATGGTTGACTACCTTGTAAGAACCGGTTGCAAGTCCTTTGTTTATCTTTGTGGTGAAAAGACTTCGAGCGCCAGAGAAAGGCTCGAAGGTTTTCTTAAAGGTGTTTCAAAAAACAGGATAAAGGATTATCAGATTTTACAGGGCGAATTCACATTTGAAAGTGGATACAATCTGGTAAAAAAACTTGAAAATATACCAGATGCAATCTTGGGTGGTAACGATTTGATGGCCTTTGGAGCAATAGAAGCTTTAAAAGAAAAAGGACTTAGCATCCCGGAAGATGTAAGTGTTACCGGATTTGACGATATGTTTTTCAGCAAATATTACAAGCCAGCACTTACAACTGTCAGACAACCCATATATGAAATGGGAAAAATGGCTGGGAGAGTTTTGTTCACAATTTTATCCGGTAAAAAAATAAGAAAAATGAATTACATACTTGACACTGAAATAATAATCAGAGATTCTTCAAAGTAATAAAATTGACATTGCGGTTCTTTCCTTGATGATAATCATTATAGAAATAGAAACCGCAGATAATTTAATTAAGATTTTCCATCACAGAATCTTTCGAAACGACAGTAGGATGCTTTAAAGTATTCTGTGATCTCATTTAAAAGAATCATAAATTTTTAAGGAGGAAAGAATCAATGGAAAAAATTCTTTATTTGAGAAAAAAAGCCATTGAAAGACGTAAAGATATAATAAAAATGATATACAATGCTAAAAGCGGCCATACCGGTGGTTCATTGTCGTGTATCGATATTATAGTCACCTTATTTTACGAAATTATGAAAATAGATCCCAAAAACCCCGATTGGGATCATAGAGACAGATTTATCCTCAGTAAAGGCCACAGTGTGGAAGCCTATTATTCTGTTCTAGCGGATTTAGGATTTTTCCCGAAAGAACAACTCGAGAATTACTGCAAATATGGTTCTATTCTTACTGGTCATCCCACAACCAAAGTCCCTGGAGTAGAAGTCAACACAGGTGCACTTGGACATGGATTGGCTGTTGGTGTTGGAATAGCTCTGGCAGGCAAGATAGACAAGAAAAATTACAGAGTGTTTGTTCTTATGGGTGATGGTGAACTCGATGAAGGAAGTGTCTGGGAAGCTGCACAGATTGCAGCTCATTACCAGCTTGACAATCTTATAGGAATCGTTGATAGAAACTATTTACAAATATCCGGAAACACGGAAGAAGTCTCAAAACTCGAATCTCTAAAAGAAAAATGGCAAGCCTTTGGCTGGGTTGTAAAAGAAGTAAATGGCCACGATTTTGAACAAATGATAAAAGTTTTCTCAGAAATTCCAACCAAAAAATCACCACATTTGGTACTTGCCAGAACCACCAAAGGAAAAGGAATTTCTTTCATCGAAGGTAAAATAAATTGGCACCATAAAGTACCGAACGATGAAGAATACAAAATCGCAATCCGAGAATTAGACGAACAACTTCTCAAGGTAGGTGAACAAATTTGAAAATCGCTATCAGAAGAGCGATAGGAGAAAAAATAATAGAACTTGCGAAAGATGACAAAAATATAGTTATTGTTACTTCAGATGCAAGAGGTTCTGCTGCTATTTCTGAATTTTTCGAAATATTTCCAGAAAGGTCAATAGAAGTAGGAATAGCAGAACAATCTGCCGTTGGAGTTGCAGCAGGACTTGCCTTAAGCGGAAAAAAGCCTTTCGTTTTTGGCCCAGCATGTTTTTATTCTGCAAGAAGTTTGGAGCAAATTAAAAACGATGTGGCCTATACAAATGCCAATGTGAAAATCGTTGCTGTGAGTGGTGGTGTAAGTTATGGACCCCTTGGTAGTACTCATCACTCTCTACATGATATAGCAGTTATGAGGTCAATTTCAAATCTCCATGTGATACTACCTTCAGATGCGATCGAAGCAATTGCTTTACTTGAAAAGTTGCTATCTGATAGTACACCTACTTACATGAGAGTTGGGCGCAATCCCGTTCTTGTTTTCCACGACCAAGATGAACAGAAAAAAATTTTTGAAATAGGAAAGGCAATAAATCTGAAAAAAGGGAATGATCTCTCGATAATTGCAACAGGTGAGATTGTCTGGAATGTTATGGAAGCTTCGAAAATGCTTGAAAACGAAGGAATAGAAGCGAGAGTAATAGAACTTCACACAGTAAAACCTCTTGATGAAGAAGAGGTTTACAAAGCCGCCAAAGAAACTGGATTAATTGTAACAGTTGAAGAACATAACATTTTCGGAGGACTTGGTGGAGCTATAGCTGAGTTCGTCTCACAAAACATTCCTGTTCCTGTGAAAATACTTGGAATACCAGATGAATACCCTGTAACAGGGAAACAAGAGGAAGTGTTGAAACACTATGGACTTGATTCAAAAGGAATTTTCGTAACAGTTAAGAATTGGTTTAGAAAAATGAGAGGAGGATTTTGATGTATATTCTTTCTATAGATCAAAGTACCTCTGGAACAAAAGCGATTATATTCGATGAAAGAGCAAATTTAATTCATAAAGTAATTGAATATCACAAACAATATTATCCAGAACCAGGCTGGGTTGAACACGACCCGGTTGAAATATTTTCCAAAACTCTTGAAGCTTCGCAGAGAGTTATAGAAGAGTCCGGGATAGATAAATCAAAAATAGAAGGTATTTCCATAACCAATCAAAGAGAAACCACCGTTCTTTGGGAAAAGAATACAGGAGTTCCATTTTACAACGCAGTTGTTTGGCAATGTCAAAGAGGAAAAGAAATATGCGATGATCTGAAAGAAAAAGGTCTAGAAAATTTCATAAGAGAAAGAACGGGCTTATTCATAGATCCGTATTTTTCAGCAAGTAAGATCAAATGGATATTTGAAAACGTAAAAGGTGTTAAAGAAAAAGCAGAAAAAGGAAAAGCTTTATTTGGAACCATAGATAGCTGGTTAATATGGAATTTAACTAATGGTGAAGTTCATGCAACCGACCATTCAAACGCAAGTAGAACACTTCTTTTAAATATTAAGAATATTACTTGGGACGAAGAAATACTGAGAGTTCTTTCCATTCCCGTTTCAATTTTACCAGAGCTGAAAAATTCCGATGATGTCTTTGGATATACAGATTTAAACAGAATATTACCAAGAAAAGTTCCAATTGTTGGAGTCATGGGTGACTCAAGTGCGTCATTATTCGGATTAGGAGGATTTGAAGAAGGGGAAATAAAGGCAACATATGGAACTGGAACATCGATAATGTTAAACATAGGAAATAACTTTTTTATTCCTAAAACTCCAGTGGTTACTTCGATATGCTGGTCGATAAACAACGCTGTTTACTATTCAATTGAAGGAAATATACATTCTTCAGGTGACACGATTGCATGGTTAATAAAAAATCTCGAGTTAATAGATTCCCCATATGAAGCTGAAAAGTTCGCAAAAAGTCTTGAAAGCACCGAAGGTGTTTATTTTGTACCTGCTTTTGTGGGACTGGGCGCTCCATACTGGCGAAACGATGTTAGAGCTACAATATTGGGACTTAGCAAAAATTCCACAAAAGCCCACGTTGTCCGTGCAGCTTTAGAATCAATAGCTTATCAAGTTAGGGATTTACTGGAAGTTATGATTTCAGAAACAAATCATAGACCTTTGAAACTGAAAGTTGATGGAGGCGCTTCAGAAAACAGATTTTTAATGCAATTTCAGGCAAACATTCTTGGGATGCCTGTTATGGTGAGCAAAATTAAGGAAAATTCTGCAAGAGGTGTTGCGTTACTTGGACTTTTAAAATTTGGAAAGTTCTCGAGTCTATTGGACATGAAAAAAGCTATTTCAGAATATGATATATATGAACCATCCCTTGATCAAAATTCCAGAGAAAAATTATACAATGGTTGGAAAAGGGCTGTGAACACTCTGCTGAAAAACTAAAACCGGGCCTATAGCCCGGTTTTAAATCAAATTTGCGTCTATACTACATCACACTTTAAACTTTTTGATTTGTTCAACAAGATTTTCAGCAATAGAGCTCAATTCCTCACTCAAACTACTCACATTCTGACTTGAATCTGCCTGCTGTTTTATCGCTCCAGTCATCTCTTCTACCTGCTGCGCTATGTTCATTATTTCCCTCGATGCCGTGTCCATC
>JARRBB010000063.1 GCA_029981435.1 Thermotogaceae bacterium
CGTGTCATTATCATTTTCATCTTCATTCTTTCAATGAACCATTCTATCTCCCATCTTTTACTGTAAATATATCTGTTCAATTCACTCATCAGAAATTTTTTCCTTCTTTCCCCCTTGGTCTCACATACAATCTCATTCTGTCTTTTAAATCCATACACCCAGTATCCTCTATCTGCAATTAGTATTGAGTTATCTATATCTTCTTCTTTCCTACCTACCATTTTCGTTTACATTGGCCAAGGTGTAAATATAAAGTCTTTTTATTCATGTCAGCTTTATATTTTTTACTTCATACAGAATATATAATCGTTTGTTTTTCTTTGCCTTCTGTGCCATCAATTACCAAGATAGTATCAAAAATTTTTTCAATTTCTTATTTAACAACTTCAAGATAAATAATTTTAATGATTAAATTATGATAAATTCATAAAGTTATATTGAGTACATGAATTTGTATTCTTTGTTTATTCTATTGACACAATATAAAAAATTATGTTAATATATAAACCAGTAATTTCACACTTCTTTTAAGGGGGGATTAAGAATGCGTAAGATTTTTGTTGTGCTGTCGTTGCTTTTGTTACTTTCTTTGGCGGCCTTTTCACAATTACCTCCGGGAATTCCCAGGAATGAAACATTAATTTTGGACCAAATCTTTCGCTACAGTATTCCTCATAACTTCAATGTATGGACTCCGGTTGGTATAACTCCCACAAGGCAAGCTTTTGTTTTTGATACTTTATGGTATATCGATCAACACACTGGTGAATGGATAAATTCACTCGCAGCTGAACCACCGAAGTATAACGATGATTTTACTCAAATGATTGTTAAATTGAGAGAAGGGATTTACTGGAGTGATGGTGTTGAATTCACAGCAGATGATCTTATTTTTACAGTAGAATATTTGAAAGCACATGAAGGATTAGTATGGAATGCAGACTTCAACGCTTATGTTGACAAAGTAGAAAAACTTGATAAATATACAGTAAAGTTCACACTGAAAGAACCATATCCGAGATTTCACAATCTGTTTACGGCAAGATACAATGCATGTTATATAATGCCAAAACATGTTTGGGAAAAAGTAGAAGATCCTGGAAGTTTCGATTTCTTCCCACCTGTTTCGCTTGGTGCATACGTTTACAAAGATTCAGATCCCAGTGGATACTGGGAATTGTTTGAAAGAAGAGAAGATTGGCAAAGAACAAGTGTTGGAGTTATAACAGGTAAGCCAGGTCCAAAGTATATTTTGACGATTTTTTATGGACCATCTGAGAAAAAGGTTATGGCAATGCTTTCAAATGAACTTGACGTCCTTATGGACCTTGATTTAGAAGCATTTAAAGCACTCATAAGAAGGGGAAAATATGTTAGATCATGGTACAAAGACTTCCCATGGGCATATCCTGATGAAATAGATATGAGAAATCTTAGCTTCAACCTCGAAAAATATCCATTCAACATTAAAGATGTAAGGTGGGCCTTAGCTCTTGCTTTAAACATTATCGAGTTAGAAGAAAACTATGTTGGTGGTATTTCACGTGTCAATCCGATACCTCATCCTGCAACGACTTATCATATGAAATATTTCCATATTCCTTTGAAACCTTGGTTGGAGCAACTTGAAATAGAGGTAACACCAGGTGAAAAATTCAAGCCATTTGATAGCAATATACCATTTGAGCTTGCGAAATGGGCAAGGAAACAAGGATATAAAGTACCTGATGATCCCGATAAAGTGATTGAAATGTTTGGTATTGGTTGGTGGAAATATGCACCAGACGTTGCTACAAAATTGCTCGAAAAGCATGGGTTCAAGAAAGAAAACGGAAAATGGTTACTACCAGATGGAACACCATGGAAATTTTCTATAATTGTTGCACCAGATGAAGAAGATGCATTTAGACAGACAATGTGGGCTGTTGACCAATGGAAGAAATTTGGAATAGATGTATCTATGATAACCCTTGAAAGAAATCCCTTCTATGCAAAGAATCAAACAGGAGACTTTGAATGTACAACTGCATGGGGAGTTGGTGGAAGTCCAAGTGCAAGTTTAGACAAGTGGCCTTATATTAATGGATATCACTCAAGATTTTATAAGCCCACAGGAGAAACCCAAACACTTCAGAACATAATAAGGCTTAAAGATCCCGAAGTTGATAGAATTATTGATGAAATGGGTGCAATATCACCAGATGATCCAAAAAGTTATGAATTGACAAAAGATTGGATAAAACTGTGGACTGAAAATATGTGGACAATAGTTCTAACTAGTTTCAAGAAAATGATAACCTACAATGAGTATTACTGGACGAACTATCCAACAGCGGAAAATCCTTACGGTCAACCACTTTACTGGTTTATGGGTAGCAGATTTGTGATACCTCACTTTGAAAAAACTGGTAGAAAATAAATTTGAGTCCTTAAGGGGTACTGTTAATTAGAACAGTACCCCTTAACTTTAATTTAAAAAGGTGGGGGATACAGTTGAATCTATTGAAAAGTTACATATTTCCAAGACTGGTGCAATGGGTTATTGTTATCCTAATAGGTACAACTGTTACTTTTATAATTCCAAGATTTTCTCCTGTTAATCCAGTAGATGTAGTAATGGCAAGTTTAGCATCGTATCAGACCACCGATCCACAAGCAATGCTCAAATTGAAAGAGTCTTTGGAAGATATGATGGGACTTAATGAAAATATATTTGTCCAATATTTCAAATTCTGGGGCAGGCTTTTAAAAGGGGATCTTGGTCCTTCATTAGCACGATTTCCGATACCTGTTATTAGAGTTATAGGCAACGCTATGCCTTGGACTATCTCGCTACTTTTAATTGCCACCATATTGGGCTGGCTTTTAGGAATGGTACTTGGAACCTTCGCAGCTTATTATTCTCACAAAAGCTGGTCAAAAATTTTGCAAGTAGTAATAATGGCTCTTTATCCTGTACCTTATTATGTAATGGCTCTTATACTTTTGATGATTTTCGCATATATTTTTCCGATTTTCCCGTTGTTTGGAGGGGTTGGTATCGGCTTGAAACCTTCTCTGAGTTTAAACTTTATACTTAGTGTCATAAAGCACGGATTTTTGCCAGCGGTTTCGATCATTTTAGTTTCCATTGGCTGGCGTTTTATGAGTCAGAGAGCTCTTACCTCTACACTTTTGAGTAGTGATTTCATTGTTTATGCCAGAATTGCTGGTGTTAGAAATAGAAAAATACTGTTTTACTTATTCAGAAACAGCTTACTACCCCAGGCGACTGATCTTGCTTTAAGTCTTGGAGGAATATTCAGTGGTGCTCTCATAACTGAAGTTGTGTTCTCATATCCAGGACTGGGTCAAATACTTTATTCAGCGATTTTGCAAGGAGATTATAACCTGGTGATAGGTATATCAGTGTTTTCGATAATTGGTGTGGCAACAGGTGCTCTGATAATAGATTTGCTGTATCCATTCTTAGATCCAAGAATTAGATATTCCTAAATATGAACTTAGGAGGAAAAAACATGAAGATAATCAAGGATCTGTTCAAATACGATAAAAGATTTTCCGTTGGATTCATATTTGTTGTATTAATTTTATTCATGGCAATCTTATCTTTCTTTCCACCATATGATCCGACAATTCCACATACCTTTCCGAGAGATCTATCACCTTCACTCAAACACATCCTTGGCACCAATTCACTTGGTCAGGATATTTTCTGGATACTGACCATAGCCGTTAGAAATTCTCTGATAATTGGTGGTATTTCTGCAGTAATTTCAAGAACACTTGCGATATTAATAGGATCCTTAGCTGGTTACCTTGGTGGAAGAGTGGATAGAGTTATCTCAACTGTTTGTGACAGTTTTGTTGTTATACCCAGATTGCCTCTATTAATACTATTTGCATTTATATTTAGAGGATTTTTGAATCCTCTGAGTATGGCTATATTGCTTGGATTTCTCGACTGGGCTTGGCCTTCTAAAAGATACCGTTCGCAGATATTGAGTTTAAAAGAATCTGAATTTACGAATACAGCAAGATTTTCAGGAGCATATACTCTTGAAATAATTGCTGAGGAACATATGCCTTTTCTCCTTTCTTATGTGGTTGCAGATTCTATAAGTGGTTTCATATGGGCCATTGGTATGGAAACATCTCTTTCTGTTCTCGGCCTTTTTGACTTATCAATACCAACTCTAGGCACGACTATATACTGGGCTAACTATTACAAAAGCATGTTACTCGGAATCTGGTGGTGGATAGGTTCACCTGTAGGTGCACTCATTATAACAGTTATAGGACTTTACCTGTTATCTGTTGGCTTGGGAGACTTTCTTGATCCAAAAGTAAGGTTACAGCGGCTTAGTAAATGAAAGGTGAGAGGAGGAAATACAGCATTATGCCTATTGTTTCTGCAAAAAACTTAAGAGCTTATTATATTGTTGATGTTTACGGTTTCAAAAGAACAGTAAAAGCTGTTGATGATATATCGATGGAGATAAATGAAAATGAAATACTGGGATTAGCAGGTGAATCAGGGTGTGGTAAATCGACTTTGATGAAGGTCCTTTTAGGATTAGTTATAGCCCCTTTAAAAGTCTTGAATGGACAGGTTATATATAGTTTTAATGGGTTTGAAAAAAACATTTTTGAACTTTCAGAAAAAGAACTGGAAAATCTCAAGTGGGAAGTTTTTTCTTATATTCCTCAGGGTTCGATGAACATACTGAATCCCACAAGAAAGATAGGAGATACTTTTTTCGATTTCATGGAACCTCATATGGAGAAATTCGACAAAAAATACGTTAGAGAAATAATCATCCAACACCTTGGTAATCTTGATCTACCTGCTGAAATACTGGAATCCTTTCCTCATCAACTATCTGGTGGAATGAAACAAAGAGTCACAATAGCCCTTGCAACGATTTTAAAACCTAGGATAATATTTGCAGATGAACCCACAACGGCTCTGGATGTCGTTGTTCAAAGAGATGTTATACAGCTATTGAAGAATATTCAGAAGAATTCTAAAAACACTATAGTCCTGGTTACACACGATATGGCAATACATGCTAACCTCGCGACCAGGATAGCTGTCATGTATGCTGGCAAAATAATAGAAATAGCCCAAACAAAGGATATATTTAAAAATCCGTTGCATCCTTATACAAAATATCTCATAAGTTCTCTACCTAAAATTGGCGATAAGACTTACAAAAAGAGTATCCCGGGTGCTCCACCATCTCTTGCAAATCCGCCAGAAGGGTGTAGATTTCACCCAAGGTGTCCAGAAGCGAAAAAAGAATGTAGTGAATCTGTACCTGAACTTATAGAGCTTGAAACAGGTCACAAAGTTGCGTGCTTCCGGATAAATTAATATTGGACAAGGGAGGATAGAAATGTCATCCATGAACGGTTCAAAACTTGTAGTGAATGGAGTTACGAAAATATTTAAAATGGGAAGTGGTTTTTCAAGAATAAATATAACCGCTGTAAAAGATATTTCTTTGGAAATAGACTTAGCAAAAGGTGAAATATTTACTTTAGCAGGTGAAAGTGGAAGCGGTAAAACAACTCTTTCAAGAATTATTTTAGGAATTATAGAGCCTACGTATGGCAAGGTTTTATACAGAAACAAAAACATATTTGCTATGAAAAGAAATGAAAGACGTCAGTTCATAAAAGAAGTACAGGTAGTATCTCAAAATCCTTTTGAAGCATTTAATCCTCTTAAAAAGGTGGAAAGTTATCTCTTTAAAACAGCAATCAGGTTTGGATTAGCACGAGATAAAAAAGGAGCAATACCCCATGTTGAAAAGGCTTTAAAAGCTGTTGGATTGTCGCTTGCAGAAATAAACGATAGATATCCCAATGAACTTTCAGGTGGACAGCTTCAACGCGTTGCTATAGCTAGATCTTTGATAACCCAACCCTCTATGATAGTTGCAGATGAACCAGTATCTATGATTGACGCTTCACTTAGAATGAGTATAATAAATCTTATAAAACAGCTCAACGAAGAATCAAAAATAAACTTTATATATATAACTCATGATCTTGCAACTGCTTACTATGTGAGTCACAAAATCGCAATAATGTTAAAAGGTGAAGTTGTAGAATTGGGAAGCATAGACCTGCTTACCGAACCTCTACATCCATACACAGAACTTCTCAGAACTTCTATCCCAGAACCTGATCCAGATAAGGCCCTGGAGGCTATTGATAAAGAGCTCGTGATCTCTAAAAGGAATTTTGACAGTGATTTTGCCTGCAAATTTGCTGACAGATGTCCATCGAAAATGAAAATTTGTGAGCGTGAGGAACCCAAAAACTACATCGTTAATGGTAGGATAGTGAAGTGCCATATGTATTCTAACAAAGGAATTAAAATGACAAATTCAATCCAGATATAGAATAAGGGGAGTGATTTTGAATGCTTAAAGTTGAAAATCTGAGATGTGAGTATTTGAAAAATCCCATCAACATCGATACTGATAAGCCACGTTTTAGCTGGACTTTATCTTCTGATGCTCGGAATCAGTTTCAATCAGCTTACCAAATAATAGTTTCCTCGACACTCGAAAACGCTTTAAAAGAAATAGGCGATCTTTGGGATAGTGGTAAAGTTGATTCAGCTGAAAATCTGAATGTTGAGTATTCAGGAAATGTACTCAAAAGTTTCGAAAGGTATTACTGGCGAGTCAGATGCTGGAATCAAAATGATGAAGCATCACCCTTTAGTGAAGTGGCAATATTTGAAACAGCAGTTTTAAAAGATGAGGATTGGAAAGCAAAATGGCTGACAAAGAAAAATTTTGAATCCTTTACTTCAGGTGGAGATCCGGTAAGTGGGAGAAGAAGTTACAAACAATTCTATGCTGCCTATTTTAGAAAAGACTTTGAACTCAAAGCAAAGGTTAAAAGGGCCAGAGCATACATTTGTGGCTTAGGAGTATATGAACTCAGAATAAACGGTGAAAAAGTAGGTGATAACGTACTTGATCCAGGTCAAACCGATTATTCAAAATTGGCTCTTTATTCAACATACGATGTAACAGATCTTCTAAAAGATAAGAATGCTATTGGGGTTATTTTGGGTAATGGAAGGCATATAGAAAGCTATGGATATGGCAAACCAAGACTGATAATTCAAATTATGCTTGAGTATGAAGATGAGTCAAAGGAATTTATTCTCAGTGATGAATCCTGGAAAGTTTTCCATGGACCTATTCAGGAAAACGGAATATATTACGGTGAAAAATACGATGCAAGACTTGAAATGCCGGGATGGGATGAATTTGGATTCGACGATAAAGATTGGGAAAGTGTTGAATTGATAGAAAACGGTCCAAAACTTAAATCTCAACTTATGCCTCCAATAAAGATAACTGATACGATAAAACCGGTGAAAATGTGGAGTCCTAAATCCGGTGTTTATGTGTACGATTTTGGACAGAACTTTACTGGCTGGGTGAAGTTAAAAGTTAGAGGCCCGCGTGGTACCACTGTAAAAATAAGGCATTCTGAGTTGTTGAAGGAAGATGGAACACTCAACACTTCAACTATAAGACTCGCAGAAGCAACTGATACGTATATTCTAAAGGGTAATGGTATGGAAGTCTATGAACCAAGATTCACCTATCACGGGTTTCGCTACATTGAAATAACAGGATTCCCAGGAGTTCCAACACTTGAAAATGTCGAAGGCAAATTCTTACACACTGCCGTCGAAAGCACTGGCAAATTCAACTGTTCAAACGAATTAATAAACAAGATCCATCGAAACACCATTTGGGGACAATTAAGTAATTTAATGAGTATTCCAACCGATTGTCCTCAAAGAGACGAGAGAATGGGTTGGATGGGTGATGCACAATTAAGCGCTGAGGAGGCTATTTTCAATTTCGACATGGCACAGTTTTATACTAAATATCTACTCGACATTAAACTTTCTCAAAAAGAGGATGGAAGTGTATCAGATGTTGTACCTCCTTACTGGCCACTTTATCCACCTGATCCGGCATGGGGCACTGCCTACATAACAATTGCCTGGTATATGTATCTTTATTACAGAGACAAAAGAGTACTTGAGGAACACTACGAACACATGAAAAAATATGTCGAATTCCTTAAAAACAACTCAGACAATCACATAATTAGAAAACTTGGAAAGTATGGTGATTGGTGTCCTCCAGGTTCCATTATGCCCAAAAGAACACCTGTAGAACTTACTTCAACTTTTTATTACTACAGCGATACTTTAACACTTTCAGAAATAGCGGAAATACTCGGAAAGAAAGAAGACAGTGATAAATACAAGAAACTTGCAGAAGAAATAAAAGAGGCCTTCAACAAAGAATTTCTGAAAAAAGGCAAGGATTTTGTAGGAAACGAAAAAACTTTTTATCTTGGTGTACAAATGGGGCCTCGTGACACAACTCCAACAGGTCAGACTTCCAATGTTCTACCACTTTACCTCGATGTGGTTCCCTCAGAACACAAAGAAGCAATATTCAAAACATTAATTGAACTTGTAGAAGTTCATCAGGATTCTCATCTTGATACGGGTATAGTTGGAACAAGATATCTTTTCGATGTATTAGCCAACAATGGAAGATTCGATCTTGCATATAAAGTGGCTACTCAGCGCACTTACCCAGGTTGGGGATACATGATAGAAGAAGGTGCGACAACACTCTGGGAAAGATGGGAAAAACTTGAAGGCGCTGGAATGAACTCGCATAATCATATAATGCTTGGAAGTATTGACGCTTGGTTTTACAGATACATCGGGGGTCTGACACTGTTAGAACCTGGCTGGAAGAAATTCAGAGTTAAACCATACTTCGTTGACGAACTCAAATTTGCAAAAGCTGAGTTAGAAACCTTCACAGGGAATATAAATGTTTCTTGGGAAAGATGCGAAAAGAGATTCAAGCTGATTGTTTCTGTACCTGTGAACACACAGGCACTTGTTTATGTTCCTATTTTAAGAGAAGGTAAAATCACAGAATCTGGTAGAGAGTTATTCGCGAATGAAAAAATCACAACTTTAACGAAAGAGATTAGATTCGTTGAAACAGAAGAAAATTACGCTGTTTTTGAGGTTGGTTCAGGATGGTATGAGTTCGAGAGTTTTTAGCTATAAAAGAGAACGAGGGGGATGTAAACTGTTCCCCCCTGTTTTTTGTTTTTTCATTCAGTTTTTCTGAACTCTATATTCACTTTTGTGGGGTTGCGAAGGTTATCCGTTACAGGACATCTTTTTTCCACTTCTTCAACCCACTTTTTCAATTTTTCAATGTCGGCATCGGTGGATATATTCATAACAACATTTATACTCTTGAATCCTGCTCTATCATTACTTTCTTTTCCAAAAAGCTTATCAGGATTCAGATTACCTGAAATCTCTATAGAAAGTTTTTCAATATTTATTTTCATCTCACTTGCAACTATATGCCCCACAACGTTTAAACAACCAGCAAGCGAAGCAAGAAGGTATTCCATTGGATTAGGCCCTTGATCTGTCCCGCCTAAACTGGGAGGTTCATCTATTATCATCGAAAAATTTTTGGCCTTGACTGTTACTCTTCCTGGATTGTCAGAAATCGCAGAGATTTCAAAAACTAAATCTGTCATAAACTCACCTCCATGAGAAATGATTTTCCAATTTGATTCTATCAGTATCTCATTTAAATATCATTACAAACTAATTGATATATATTTAATAAAATTAACCTCGGCAAATAACCTGAAAGATTCCTCCACTTTCCACACAAAAACAACTCAGTTTCCCGCTGTAGACACAACCAGTATCAATGCCTATTTTATCTTTCAATATCAAAGGCTCTTCAAAAGGAGTATGTCCGAAGATAACTTTAAATCCAGGGAGAGGATCCTGTGAAAGTATAAATTCTTCTCTTATCCACAAAAGATCTTCAATCTTCTGTTTTTCAAGAGGTATTTTAGGCTTTACACCTGCATGAACAAAGAATTTATCTTCAATTACGTAATAGTATCTGGTTGAATGAAAGAAATCAAGGTGATCATCAGGGATTTTTAGAAGTCCTCCATAGCTCCTTAAAGTTGAAGCTGCACCGTTGAAATACCATAACTGTGAAACAGTTCCTTGGTTTAAACTATCAATTAACATCTGTTCGTGATTACCTCTGATAAAAATGCATTCATATTTTTTCGAAAGATTTATTAGAAAATCAATCACACCTTTACTGTTGGGACCTCTGTCTATATAATCTCCTAAGAATATCAGTCTATCGTTATGATTCAATGGTAAAATTTCTATAAGCTTTTTAAGCGAATTAAGGCAACCATGAATATCTCCAACAGCATAGGTGCTCATTCAGACACCTCATAATAAAATCTTCCAGATAAAACCTGCAATTATTCCGATCAAAGGGCTTAATATCCAGTAAAGGTTAGCTTTCTTTTGAACTATCAGTCTGTAAATCAGAGCTGCTATTATAGATACAAAAACCCAGAAATACTGTCCTGCGTAAATGAATATATAGATCGCAAGCCTTTCGAATATTCCGTCAGAATCATTTGAGTTTTCATCAATAATTTTTACTCCCCTGAAGATCGTACT
>JARRBB010000064.1 GCA_029981435.1 Thermotogaceae bacterium
GATAAAAATCCCGGCCAGACGGCCGGGAAAACTCAATCGATAGATTCATCAACGAAATCGATTATCTTGTCGATGAAGAAATCTATTATCATGCCAACAAAGGCCACAGGAAAAGGCAAGTCTATATCAAGCTTTTCTATGAACCTGATGGTTTCGTTTTTCAGCGTCTCCTTTCGATTTTCAAGTGATTTATCTAAAAGCAATGCCCCGGAATAAAGGATGAACTTCAAAATCTCTGTTTTATTAATCCTCATATTTTCCCTCCAGCAGACGGTTTTACAACAACCTTCCTGTCTCAAAATGAGACAGGAAGGTTTTCATGTTACTGTATCAGATCAAAAAGAGTGTTGGTCTGTCTGTCAACGACAACTGCCTGATCCACTACATTGAAATCATCGAAGATGCCGTTCATTGCTATGAAGTTCATAACATCCTGTACTTCTGTAGATGTCAGTGAATCTTTGGGTTCTGGTAAACTCAGTCTCCTTACTCTTCCATCGGCGTTTCTAAAACTCATATTCAAGGTTTTCACAGTATCACCTCCACTTCACTTACGCAACAGGTCCAAGATCTTTCGAATCTGCTATACTGATTCCGTAGATACTGTAATCTGTAAGGTTCTCAAGATGATAAGCCAGATCGTAGAGAACCTGATCAGTTGAGTTGTTAGAAACAGCTATGGTGTTTCTTTTCGTCACAGGTGAACCACTTTCATCGACAATTCCAGTATCCCAGACTATTATCAATCTCTTTGTCTGCTCAATAACCTGAACAGAATCTCCAAGTGGCATCTGAATTCCCTCCTTCAAGATCTTTCTATCGAGGCGCCTCACTTAATAAAATACGGAATCCTCAAAGCGTATTTTATTTTTTGAAAAAACAAAGCAGGGAGGGATTTCGAGTTGGAGCGCTCTAAAAAAATATTCAGGGTGGTCAAAAATAAAAATTTTGTGGTGCTCGACAAAGGCTTTTTAGCAAATGAGAATCTTTCAGCCAAAGCTAAAGGGATTCTGGCGTATCTTCTCTCTCTTCCAGACAACTGGAACTTGTCGATAAGTGAGCTTACAAAGCATTTTAAAGACGGAGAAAAATCTATACGAAGTGGTATAAAAGAACTGATCGATGCCGGATACATAGTATATGAAAATCCAAGAGATGAAAATGGAAGATACACAGGTGGTGTTTATCTTGTCTTCGAGACACCCAAAAAATTTTCTTCGCCGAATTTCCAGAATCAAAATGTTGCAAAACCAGATCCCGAAAAACGGAATGTGGAAAAAAGGACACTAACAAATACTGATGATAACAAAAATGAAACAGTAATAAATATTGATGAAATAAAGATTGTAAGCAACCGCGAAATTTCGGATGCAGAAAGAGATTACTGGAAGGAAGTTTTCAAATACAGGTTTTCAAACGGTGATTTCTAAAGTGAATCTGATATAATTTTTAGAGCAAATAGAGCACTCCAAAGGAGTTGATTATGTGAAGATTCTATCTTTCGTTGGTGCAAGACCGCAGTTCATCAAAGAGGCTGTTATTCATGAACACCTTAAAAAGAAGAAGATCAATGAAATATTAGTCCATTCAGGCCAGCACTACGACTTCAACATGTCGGATATATTCTTCAAAATTCTTGATATAAGGAAACCAGATTACAACCTGAACATTGGTTCTGGAACCCATGCATGGCAGACAGGTATGATGATGATAGAACTTGAAAAAGTAGTCTTGAAAGAAAAACCTGATATGATACTCGTCTATGGTGATACCAATTCAACTCTGGCAGGCTCACTGGTTGGAGCAAAATTGAAGATACCAGTTGCACACATTGAAGCAGGAATAAGACAAAAACCAAAAGATATGCCTGAAGAAATAAACAGAGTTCTGACCGATAGAATATCCAGATACCTTTTTTGCCCATCTAAGTTGGCGGTTGAGAATTTGAAAAAAGAAGGCATCGAAAACGGAGTGTATTTTACAGGAGATGTAATGTACGATTTGTTTTTGAAAATCACTCAAAACCTTGATGATAAAGTTATTCTATCAAAATACAATCTCGAACCTAAAGAATACATATTGGTAACTGTTCACAGAGACTTCAACACAGACAATCCTGGCAGGCTTAAAAATATTCTCGAAGCCCTCGAAGAAATTTCTAAAGATTCCAAATTGGTTTTTCCGATTCATCCAAGAACGAAAAAAAGAATAGAAGAATTCGGATTCTCAAAATTTCTGAAAAACGTAGGAATTATCGACCCGGTAGGCTATGACGAAATGATGGTTTTGACAGAAAACTCACTGAAAGTTATAACTGACAGTGGCGGATTACAAAAAGAAGCCTACTTCGCAAAAGTACCTGCAATCATTCTCATGGAAGATACAGGCTGGATAGAGCTTGTCAACATTGGATGGAATGTACTGGTTGATGCAGATAAAGACAGAATAATCGAAGCAGTTATCAATCACTCACCTGATTTTTCAAGGTTCGATGAGCACATATATGGCGATGGAAAAGCTGGTGAGAAGATCGTGGATATACTCCTGGAGGATAAAAGATGAACATCTGGTGGCTCAATCACTATGCGGTCGTTCCTGAATTAGGTGGTGGTACAAGACATTACGATATAGCGAAACAACTTACAAGCATGGGACACAGAGTAAAAATATTCGTGGCTGATTACCATCATCTTATAGCCAGAAGATGGACCGATCTTTTTAAAAAGAATATCGTTGAAAAAAACGGTGTTGAGTTCATAGTTGTTCCCGTTCGAAGCTACACTGGAAATGGTAAAGATAGATTGTTGAACATGCTTGATTATTCCAAAAATGCTGTGAAAATCGCGAAACAGATCAAAGAAAAACCTGATATCGTCATTGGTTCTTCAGTCCACCCCTTCGCCTGGAAAGCCGCTTACAAAATTTCGAAATATTACAAATCAAGGTTTTTTATAGAAGTGAGGGACATATGGCCTGATGATCTTGTAAAATTTGGGCTTTTGAAAAAGTATCATCCTTTGACAATATACCTTTACTATCTCGAAAGATGGGCATACAGAAAAGCAGAGAGAATTATATCGCTCACACCTGGTTTTTTAAAGCATCTTGAAAAATTAAATCTGAATACATTTAAAGAAAAAGTACTGATAATTCCTAATGGTGTTGATTTAGAAAGGTTTGAGAAAGCTGTAAAATGCGATGTGATCGACAGAATACTTGAAAAATTCGAAGGTAAAATCACATTTGTCTACACAGGTGCCCATGGACCTGCAAATGATCTGAAAACAGTTATCGAGGGAGTAAAAATACTGAGTTTGAGCAATTTGTCAGACAAGATTGCTTTTATATTCGTTGGTTCAGGGCCTGAAAAAAAGAATCTGATTGACTTATCTGAAAAACTTTCACTGAAGAATGTGGAGTTCGTTGATCCTGTACCAAAAGAATGCATTCCTTACCTTTTGTTAAAAAGCAACGCTTTGATATTTTCTCTTGGAAAAGTGAAAATTGAAGAACCTGCCTACAGTTCAAACAAACTTGCAGATTACATGGCAAGCGGAAAGCCTGTAATAAGTGTAGATTTAAACGGATTACCATTGAAAGAAACAAACGGTGCTATATTTTACACACCCGAAGATCCAGAAAGCTTTGCAAAAGCTGTAGAGAAATTTCTGAACACTCCAAAGGAAGAAATAGAAGCATTGGGTAAGAGAAATGTTGGATATATAAAAGAAAACCGGGACATACAAAAACTTGCTACTAAACTTTCTGAAATCTTCTGATATCAATTTTAGTCCAAACTTCTGTTTATTTGGCTTTCAATGTTGATTTTTTCACTCCTTCCTGATATAATTCATTTACAATTAATGTATAAAATGTTAAACGTTAATAATTGTTATTTAAATGTTAACATTAACCACTTTTAAGGGGGGATTGAAAATGCGCCGAGTTCTGTGGTTAATTTTCATCTCAGTTTTACTCTTTATTTCAGCTTCTGCTTTTTCACAGAGTTATCCAGTTCCAAGAAATGAAGCGGTTGTGATCGAAACAGACACAAAGTATACCGTTTTCGACAAGGCAAATCCGCTGGTTCCAAGAGGAACGCAATGGGGTTCAGGCTGGCATCAGGTCTGCAATGAGTGGGATTGGTATATTAACTACGCCACTGGTGAAACCATTTATTGGAGAATAAAAGGCTGGAAATATTCGGAAGATCATAAAGAGCTTTACTGGTATGTTAGAGAAGGAGTAAAGTGGAATGACGGTGTGCCTTACACAGCCGAAGATATTGTTTTTACTCTGAATCTTCTTAAAGAAAACCCGGATCTTTATGGTGCACAGTACATGGAATTTGTAGATTCAGTGGAGCTGGTAGATAAATACACTGCGATAATAAAATTCAAAAAGCCTCAGTACAGATTCCACCAGTATTTCAGGATGTGGGGCGGAATAACAATAGTAGCAAAACACGTATGGGAAGGAAAAGATCCACATGATTTTACCAACTGGCCTCCCGTAGAAACCGGGCCTTACAAATTCCACAGTTATCATAAAGATCTGAATCTATTCATATGGGAAAGAAATGATGATTACTGGGCAAAAGACGTTTTCAACGTTTCACCCGGTCCAAAATATGTAATATTTAGAATGGCTCCACCACCAGATATTGACCTTGTTGACTACATAAGAGGCGGCGTTGATGCTCCACTTCCACACATTTTCACATGGCAAATGATAAAAGCCGCTCAAAAGCAGTCTAAAAATGTTGTTTTAGCACCTTATATGGATGCGGTTTCTCAGGGAATCTGCTCGTTCAATTGTGTAAAATATCCTACGAGCATTCGTGAGTTTAGATGGGCAATACAGTATCTTGCGAACAGAGAATTACTTGCGCGAACATATCCAATGGCTGAAAAATCATATCCAACCATGTGGCCATGGCCAGACTGGAAATCTCTTGACAAATGGGAATTTCCTGAAATTAAAGAGAAATACGGTCCCAAAATGGTTTATGATCCAAAGAAAGCAGAAGAAATACTCGATAATCTTGGTTTCAAGAAGGGACCAGATGGTAAACGCAGAACCCCTGATGGTGAACCTTTGAGCCTTGTTCTTTTAACACGTCCAGCACCAGATCTTGGATATCCACACGCAAAACATCTGGCTGATGAACTCGCAAAAATAGGAATAGAAGCAATAGTGAGGTCCGTCGATCCAGGGATGTTTGGTGAACTCGTTAATATAGGAGATTATGATTTGTCCTTCGATGTTCTTGATACAGCTGTCGCATTTCCAAATGATATTTACCAGTTCTTCTACACTTACCACAGCAAGCATGCAAAACCTATTGGTGAATATCAGACAACAGGTGATAGAGGAAGGTCTCGCTTGCAATCCAAAGAATTAGATGAAGTAGTTGAAAAAATGGCAACCATGGATCCAGCGAGTGAAGAATATATGGAACTGGCAAAGAAAGGACTGGATATATGGTACAGCGAGTTGCCATCAGTTCCATTGATTGAAAAAATGTTTGTTCAGGTCTTTTCGAGCAAATACTGGAAAGGTTGGCCTGATGAAAACAACATGTACCAGGTCCCATATCAATGGTGGCCATCGTTTATTTTCATACTTTTTAACTTGACTCCAAGTGAATGAAACATGCTCTTTTAGCCTGCCCGTACAAAGAACGGGCAGGTTAATTTTTATATAATCCATGCAAGATTGGAGGTTTCTCTATCCATGAAGCAGCTTGTAAAATACTTCCTAAAGAGAGTCTTACTGTACTTTTTAATCTTTGTTATTTCTCTCAGTGCTTTCTTTTTCTTCATAAATCTTGTTCCTGGTGATCCAGTTACAAGATATGTCCAGCAGCTTGAGCAAAGGTACGGAATCTCCACCCCTTTAACCGAAGAAATAGTGAGAAAATACAAAGAAGCTTTCGGTCTTGATAAGGACCTATTCACACGTTATATCCTTTACATAAGAAGACTTGTTTTCGAATTTGACTTTGGACCTTCATTTGTTGCATTCCCTAAACCAGCCTATTCTCTGATAGTCGATGCGCTTCCCTGGTCAATTGGTCTTTTGGGAACAGCGGTATTGACATCCTGGATACTTGGAATATTCATTGGTACCGTGATAGGCTGGAAAAGAGAATCCAAGGTAAGTAATTTTGTTCTAATATGTGGATTGGTTGCCTCTCAAATACCGTCCTACCTTCTGGCATTGATACTCGTTATGGTCTTTTCATTTGGCCTCGGTTTGTTTCCAATGGGAGGGGCTTATTCAGCTGCTTTGAAGCCTGGGTTTAGTTTTTCTTTCATATCCAGTCTGATTTATCATGCATTTTTACCTTCGATGTCTTTGATACTCATATATGTTTTTGGAGTTATGATATCTCAAAGAGCCCTTGTGATAAATTTGCTTGGTGAAGATTTTTTAAAACTTGCCGAAGCAAAAGGGCTCGATAAAAAACGTTTGATAAAAAGATATATACTCAGAAACACTTTATTACCCCAAGCTACGGGACTTGCCATGAGTTTGGGGTTCATTGTAAATGGTTTCTTCTTGATCGAATGGATTTTCAACTATCCCGGAATAGGTCGACTCTTCATGATGGCGATAAGGGAAATGGATTACAACGTTCTAATGGGAATAACAGTTACAACGATGTTTTGTGTTCTTACGGCAAATCTAATTATAGAATTTTTATATCCTTTGATAGATCCAAGGATAAGGAGAGGATGAAAAATGAAAGCGCTAAAAAACTCCCCAAAGTTCTTGACAGGTTTAATAATAATTACATGTTTGATAGTTTTGGCTCTTATGGAACCTTATATAAACGATTACAGGTTGAAAGGACATTCGCCTACAGAAATAGGATTGTATGACATTTTTCTTGAACCTTCTTGGGAGCATCCTCTTGGTACCGATTCCTATGGTAGAGATGTACTTGCACTTCTTCTGAACGGATTGAAATATTCTCTTTTCATTGGATTTACGGCAGGCGGTCTGGCAACAATAATAGCAGTTTTCCTCGCATCATTAGCTGGATACAAAGGTGGAAAAATCGAGGCATTCATAACAGTTCTTTCAAACTCGATATTGATAATACCATCCTGGCCAATTCTGGCAATAATAGTCTTGTTTGTTAAGAAAATAGATCTTTTTACATTGTCAGTTATACTCGCTTTTTTCAGCTGGGCAGGTCCATCAAGACAGATAAAGCCACAAATTTCAAGTTTAAAAGCAAGACCTTACGTAGATTTGGCACGAGTGAACAATTTTTCGGATTTAGAAATCATGTTCAAAGAGATACTCCCCAACTTCCTTCCATACATTTTGGTGGGTTTTTCCGTTGCCGTTACAGGTTCAATAATGGCTGAAACGGCTTTGAGGATTGTTGGGCTCGGACCAGGTGATATACCATCTCTTGGACAGGTAATAAACTGGGCCATATATTCCGGTGCGATGGCGATAGGACAGTACTTGGTTATACTGATACCAATTACTTTTTTAATATTGATATTTGTCTCTTTAAATCTCATAAACGTCGGTATGGATGAAATTCTCAATCCAAAATTGAAACAAATAACGGGGATGTGAAAATATGAAAGAGCCTTTGATTGAGATAAGGGACTTGAGAGTTTATTTCAGAACAATTTATGGTGATGCACGCTCAACTGATGGTGTATCTTTGAAGATATTTGAAAATGAGGTGTTTGGGATAGCAGGTGAATCCGGTTGTGGTAAATCAACACTCGTAGAGGGTGTACTTAGATTAATGAAACCACCAGGATATATAAAAAGTGGAGAAGTTATATACAAAGGAAAAAATCTATTTGAACTGACAGAAGAAGAGTTCAATAAAATCAGATGGAAAGAGATCGCTTATATTCCTCAAGGTTCTATGAATTCATTGAATCCAGTTTTAAAAGTCGAAGAACAGATGATAGACGCCATACTATCACATACAGATACCTCAAAAGAAGAAGCAAAACAAATAGCACTCGAAGCGCTTGATTCTGTAGGCTTGCCGGAAGATGTGATAAACATGTATCCTCATGAGCTCAGCGGTGGAATGAGACAGAGGGTCTGCATAGCCATGAGTACATGTTTAAAGCCCAAAATAATATTCGGAGATGAGCCTGTAACCGCTCTTGATGTTGTAATGCAAAAATTGAATCTGCAAACCATCATGCATTTGAAAGAAAAAATAGGTCTTACCGTTGTTATGGTTGCACATGATATGGCATGGCATGCAGAAGTGTGTGATCGAATGGCAATTATGTACGCTGGAAAGGTTGTAGAAACTGGGCCTGTAGAAGAGATATTTTTAAATCCTTTACATCCATATACAGAAGGTTTGTTGAACGCCGTTCCATCTCTGAAAAGGAAATTTGCCAAAAGTATCCCGGGAATTGCGCCAAGTCCCTTAAACTGGCCACCCGGTTGTAGATTTCACCCACGGTGTTATCGGAAAATGAATATCTGTGAAAATGAAGAACCGGAATTAAAGCTCATTGATTCTGAAAGGTATGTAGCCTGTCATCTGTACAATGGGGGTAATTGGAAATGAGTGAAAAATTACTGGATCTCAGAGAAGTCACAAAAATTTTCTATAAATCAGGAATATTTGAAAAAAGAAGTGTGAAAGCAGTTGATAAAGTTTCTTTTGATGTTCTCAGTGAACCCGAAGTTGTGGCATTGGTTGGTGAAAGTGGATGTGGCAAAACAACAATATGTAGACTTATTTTAGGCCTTGAAACTCTCACCTCGGGTGAAATAATTTACAGAGGTGAAAGTATAACGAAATGGCTCAAAGAAAATCCAAAAGAATACAGAAAAGAAGTGCAGATAATATTCCAGGATCCATACGAAACGTTCAACCCATTTTACAGAGCCGATAGATTGTTGGAAGTCTCCATAAAGAAGTTCAATCTGGTTAAAAATCAAAATGAAATAAAAAAGATGATTTTTGAAAGCCTTGAGGCTGTTGGTCTAAGACCAAAAGAAATTCTTGGAAGGTATCCTCATCAGTTAAGCGGTGGCGAAAGACAGCGCTTCATGCTTGCGAGAATATACCTTATAAAGCCGAGACTACTGGTTGCAGACGAACCGGTTTCAATGCTGGATGCATCTCTCAGAGCTATGTTTCTGGATCATCTGAAGGAATTCAAAAGGCTTGGAATAAGTTCTCTATACATTACACATGACCTAAACACCGCAAATTATATCGCCGACAGAATAATAATAATATATGCTGGAAAACTTATTGAAAGGGGATTCACAGAGGATGTTATAAATAATCCACTTCATCCATACACCAAGGACCTTATATCTTCGATTCCGGTACCTGATCCAAAGAACAGATGGAAGGAGAAAATAGAAATAGGAAAAGTTAAACTATCAGAAAGAATAAATCAAAGTGGTTGTTATTACTACAACAGATGCAGATACAGAATGTCAAAGTGCGAGACAAACTTCCCACCTGAATTCGATGTAGATGGCAGAAAAGTATCATGTTTTCTCTATGAATAAAGATTAGTAAGGGTCAAGGGATAGGTGGACAAAATGAAAAGAAAATGGAAGATAGGTCTGGTCGGCTGTGGTACCATTGCAGCTTCGGATTATCTTCCTCAATTAAAAGAAATGCCGAATGTTGAGGTAGTAGCTGTCTGCGATATAATTCTCGAAAGAGCGAAAGAGTATTCAAAGCGTTTCGATATTCCTGAGTGGTACGATAACATCGATTCCATGCTTGAAAAAAGTGATTTTGAGATCCTAGTAGATACCGCATCAATACCTGCTCATTTTGAAATAAACTTGAAAGCATTGAAAGCAGGAAAACATCTGTATTCCCAAAAACCTCTGGCTTCTTCAGTGGAAGAAATAAATGTATTGATAGCTGAGGCTGAAAAAAACAGTCTAAAAATCAGCGCTTCACCAATACATATGCTCAGACCAGAAGTGAACTACCATGACTTATAGAAGTCATGGCTTCCCGCTTCAACCCGTGATGACTCGTAGACCAGAAGAGTTTTCCTTCCGTTCCGCCGCCAGAGCA
>JARRBB010000014.1 GCA_029981435.1 Thermotogaceae bacterium
ATATATTAACACTAAATATTATATCGTATTGTAAGTAAAAAAATGCAAATTCATCTCCATCTTACAGAAGATGGAGTCTTCTTTGCAAAAAACGATAAACACAGCTGATGATAGCAGCAAAGCATGTTTAATCGGCTCGAAAAAGATAATCAAAGAAACTAAGATTATCCCAATGTAAAACATGGGATAGCCGAAAGAGGTTTTTGCAAAGTTTTTGGTTACTAAGTAAGCATGTAAAAATATCAGAAAAAATAAAGATGAAAGTATTATCTTCAAAATTATCTCAAACATTTTATTTCTTTTACCCCTTTTTATTCTGTTTTAATTATATACTCAGACTCGATGTGTATTTATTTTAGATTTGTAAAAATTGTTATTACTGATTTTAAACTAAAAATTTTTCAATAACTAAATCGTAATCTTTTAAAAAATTAATCTGTTTGAAATGCGTGGTATAATCTATCTTAGAATTGTCGAAGGGACCATGAAGGTCTCACTTCTAAGAATTTTTTAGAACTTTCAAATCAGGCCATGAAGGTCTGTACATTATGAAAATAATGTGCAGACCTTTTTATTTTTGGAATATGAAGGGGGAAGTATCGATGATGGATATTCAAGATATGATCAAGAAAAATGATCTTACAGGTATATTGAAGGTCGCAAAAGTATTCCATGGACATATTTGTCCATATCTGGCTCTTGGGATCAGGGTATCCACGATTGCGATGAAGGAATTAGGAGTGAACAGAGCTGGTTTCAACGAAAGCGTGGATGAGGAGATCCTGGCGATTGTTGAAACAAACAGCTGTTTTACTGACGGTGTTCAGGTAACCACTGGCTGTACGCTCGGCAACAATTCTCTCATATATGTTGACCTTGGGAAAACAGCGTTAACACTTGTTAAAAGAGGAAGCTGGGAAGGTGTGAGAATTTACATTGATGCTGACAGGTTGAGAAAATACTATAACCCTGAAGCCCTTGAATTGTTTGAAAAGGTTATAAAGAACAGAAATGGTACACATGAAGAAAGAAAGAGAATGAAAATTCTTTGGGAAGAAATGGGATACAAGATGCTTGAAATCCCGGAAAATGAATTGGATATAGAAAAAGTGAAATTAGAACCTATGGAACGAGCACCTATATTTGACGGTGTAAGGTGTTCAATATGTGGAGAACTCACCATGGCAACGAGAATAGTTGAACAGAATGGAAAGAAAGTTTGTTTAAAATGTGCAAATAAAGAGTATTTTGCGGTGATTGGAAGAGGGATAGTGGAGGTGAAGAAATGAAGATAAAATTACTTTTGTCTGTGATTCTTCTGACCGGATTGATCGTTCTGGGACAGTTAGAGATTATCGATTCACTCGGAAGAAAAGTTACCATATCTGATAACGTTGAAAAAGTAGTAGCAGCTGGTCCGGGAGCTTTAAGGATTGTTGTTTACCTTGATTCAACTGATAAAATTGTTGGGGTAGAAGATTTTGAAAGAATGAGACCTTATGGAAGACCTTATATACTTGCTCATCTTGAGTTGAAGGATCTTCCATCCATAGGCCCCGGAGGCCCTGGAAAACTTCCTGATCTTGAAGCGATTTTGAAACTGAAACCTGATGTTGTTTTCATCACATACGTTGATAAAAGAACAGCGGATAGCATTCAAGATAAATTGAATATACCGGTCGTTGTTCTGAGCTATGGAACGTTGAAAACCTTCGAAGACGAGTTTTTATTTGATTCTTTGAGACTCGCAGGCAAAATACTTGGAAAAACTGATAGAGCACAAGAAGTGATTAACTTTATAATGAATGTACAGAGGGATCTTGAAAAAAGAGTGGCCGATTCTAAAAGGTCAACGGCCTATGTTGGAGGAATAGGATACAGAGGGGCTCACGGTATAGATAGCACAAAACCTGATTATCCAATTTTCAACGTTTTGAAGATTGAGAACGTTGCCAAAGATATAAATCAGGAACATGCCTTCATAGACAGAGAAAGATTACTGCTGTGGCAGCCAGAATTTGTGTTTATAGACGAGGGAGGATTGAATCTGGTAGTAGAGGATTATACGAAAAATCCGGAGTTTTATGAATTTCTTGAAGCATTTAAAACAGGGAAGGTTTATGGTCTTTTGCCCTACAACTATTACACCACGAACATAGGCACTGCCCTTGCTGATGCCTACTTTGTAGGAAAGATAGTGTATCCTGAAAAATTCAAAGATATAGTCCCTGAAAAGAAAGCAGATGAAATCTACGAATTTCTTGTTGGAAAGGCTGTGTACAATGAAATGAAAAAACAGTTTGGAGGATTTGGTAAACTGAATCTAAAGGAAAGATCAATTGTTCCGGTAAGGTGATTGAATGGAAGAATACAGAGAATACATAAGAAGAAAAGTAATCTTCAGTTTGCTGTTAACTGGTGCATTGATTTTCACCTTTCCATTTGCTTTGGGTGTAGGTTCTTACAAATTGACGTTTTCGCAAATTTGGAAGGCCTTTTTTAACCATGATGGTGCGGCAGGCATGATAGTCTGGAACATACGTTTGCCGAGAGTGTTAACTTCAATATTTGTTGGTGCATCACTGGCAATTTCAGGAGCAGTTATGCAGACTTTGCTTAAAAATCCCCTCGCAAGTCCATTCACCATGGGTATTTCACATGGTGCCATGTTTGGTGCATCGCTCGCTATACTTTTATTTTCTGGAAGTGAGGAGAGTACCGGAAGGATAATGGTGGAAAACCCTTACTTCATCGTACTTTTTGCCTTTACCGGTTCTATAATCGGGGTTTTTATAATTCTCTCTCTCGCAAGATTAAAAGGTCTAAGCCCTGAGGCTGTTATACTTTCAGGTGTTGCAATAAGCTCTTTTTTCATGGCGGGAACAACTTTGCTGCATTATTTTGCCGATGAATTGCAGCTTGCAGCCATGGTTTACTGGAGTTTTGGAGATCTCGGTAGAACAGCTTGGAATGAATTGTTTTTGGTAATCATTTCATTCGGGATAATCTTTTCTTATTTTGTTTTCAAAAGTTGGGATTTAAACGCAATTGAAGTTGATGAGAGTGTTGCAAAATCTCTTGGAATAGACACCACAAAGCTGAGATTTTTTGGCATAATTTTGGCATCTTTGATAGCTTCCATCACCGTTGCCTTTGTTGGTGTGATAGGTTTCATTGGACTGATATGTCCGCACATGATAAGACTAATAATTGGTAGTGATCACAGATTTTTGATACCAGCTTCTGCCTTGTTAGGTGCTTTGATACTTATGGTTTCCGACATGTTCTCTAAGATTATATTATCTCCCACCGTAATTCCGGTGGGGATAATAACTTCTTTTATAGGTGTACCCCTCTTTATGTACCTCCTCCTTAGAGTGGAGGTGAGAAGATGATAAAAGTGGAGAATTTGATTTTTTCATACAATGGAACTCAGGTATTGAAGAATTTGAATCTCGAAATAAAACCCGGTAAAATCAGTGCGATACTCGGACCAAACGGAGCAGGTAAATCAACCTTTTTAAAATGTTTGAATGCCATATTGAAGTCAAAAGGTGGTTGTATTTACATAGATGGTGTTGACATAAATAGATTTGATTTGAAAGATATCGCAAAAAAAATTGGATACGTTCCTCAAAAGAGCAATCCGGTTTTGACAACCGTCTTTGATTACGTCCTTCTTGGAAGAAAACCTTACATAAGTTTCGGTATTAAAAAGGAGGATTTGAGAATCGTTGAAAATGCTCTTGAAACTCTTGGAATTGAAGAAATAGCTATGAAAAAGCTGAACCAGCTGAGTGGTGGTGAACTTCAAAAAGTTGTCATTGCAAGAGCATTTGCTCAACAAGCTAAGATTTTTCTGCTTGATGAACCCGTGAACAATCTCGATTTGAAAAGCCAGTACGAACTTATGAAGCTTTTAAAAAGGCTGACTTTCGAAAAAGAAATAACGGTTGTTATCGTTTTGCATGATATAAACATCGCATTGAGATTTGCGGATGAATTCGTATTCATGAAAGAAGGGAAGATAATCGCAAAAGGTGGAAAGGAAATCGTTACTCCTGAATTAATCGAGGAAGTTTATGGAATAAAGGTACAGATCGAAGAAATATCAGGTATTCCAGTCCTGGTATATTCCTAATTTTAAGTAAAAAGTTCTAAACTCGCACCAGTTTTTGAAATTTTTGTTTTTATGATTTTTTCCAGATAGGGTATATCATCGAGATCAGATATATCGGTACACACTGTTGGACCAGAACCACTCAGGAAAAATATTTCAGGTTTTTTCGATAGGATGGAATCCACAAATTTTTTCATCTTCCTTGATGAGTTAATGCGGTACTTTTGATGAAGTTCGTCGAGGGTATATTTCAGTGCTTCCTTATATTTTCCATGTGATATTTTTGCAAGAAACTGAGTTGCATTTTTTAGATTGAGCACGGCATCTTCTCGCTTCACCGTTTTGGGTAAAACTTTTCTCATTTTTTCAGTCGAAAGTTGAAAATTCGGAATCGCAAATACCAGTTCTCCAAAATCGATTTCTTTGAAAACTTCGTACTCGAGCATTTGATCATTGAAATAGCTGACCACCAACCCCCCGGTGAAAGCAGGTACAACGTTATCAGGATGACCTTCTATATCAACTGCAAACTTTATCATTTCAGCTTCTTCCAAAGGCCTTCCTGTTAGTTGATTTGCTATGATTGTTGCTGATACAATAACGGCAGCGCTTGAACCTAAACCTCTTGAAACCGGAATGTTGCATTTCTGAACTATTTTAACTTCCGGGATTTTTATCTTTGTCAAACGTTGAAATTCGTTGAAAACTTTTTCAAAAAGTGAGTAATCCTTTATCTGGTGAGAATAATCACCCTCATTTTCAAAGTGCCATCCATCCGTTTTGGTATCGAATTCCACGACGTTGAAAAACTCAAGGGCTATGCCGAAAACATCGAAACCTGCCCCAAGGTTAGCGCTCGTTGCAGGTACTTTTACAAGGCCTTTCACAATCCTATCTCCTTCAATACAACGCTCAAATCTGGTTCAACTATCTCTGGTTCTTCAATCCGTGAAATAACAACGTTCGGATCTTTCAAACCGTTGCCAGTCAATGTGCATACTACCGTATCTTTCGATTTGAAAATACCTTCTCTAGATTTTTTGAGCAACCCGGCAATTGAAGCGGCAGAGGCGGGCTCACAGAATATTCCTTCTGAACTTGCAAGAAGTCTCTGTGCATCGAGTATCTCTTCGTCACTGACCGCTTCAATGACACCGCCTGATTCATCACGAGCCTTAACAGCTTTTTTCCAGCTTGCAGGATTACCAATTCTTATAGCAGTTGCTATCGTCTCAGGATTTTCAACTGGATGTCCTTTAACAATCGGTGCTGCACCTTCAGCTTGAAATCCCATCATCTTCGGCAGTTTTTTCGATATTCCGTGTTCGTAATATTCTTTGTATCCCATCCAGTAAGAGGTTATGTTTCCGGCATTTCCAACGGGTATGAAGTGATAATCTGGCGCATCACCGAGTTCATCAATGATTTCAAAGGCCGCGGTCTTTTGCCCTTCAAGTCTGTAAGGATTTAAACTGTTTACAAGTGTTATTGGGTAATTCGAGGTAATTTTCTTCACAAGCTCCAGACATCTGTCGAAATTCCCGTTTATCTGAAGTATCTTTGCACCGTATATCATCGCTTGAGCCAGTTTTCCAAGCGCTATCTTGCCTTTTGGAATCAGAACTATCGCTTTTATGTTTGCACGTGCAGCATACGCGGCAGCTGAAGCCGAAGTGTTACCAGTTGATGCACACATTATGGCCTTCGAACCTTCTTCGAGTGCTTTTGCAACAGCCAGAACCATTCCACGATCTTTGAAAGAACCTGTTGGATTTGCGCCCTCGTATTTCACAAAAACCTTTGCACCAACTCTTTCACTCAGGTTTACCAGAGGTATAAGTGGTGTGTTGCCTTCATTCAGAGAAATACGTGGTGTTTTTTCATTCACCGGAAGAAATTTCTCGTATCTCTCTATTATTCCTCCCATTTTATCACCTCAAATCAAGATCAAATCTACTATGTATTGCTTTCACAGCTTCATTTGCAGATTCCTTGGATATTATCACTGAGATTCTGCTGTTTGAAGCACTTATCATGTCTATGTTGATCCCCTCATTCGCAAGCGTTTCAAAAATCGCTGCAGCTATTTTTGGGGTCGATGTAAGGTTGACTCCAACAACAGATACTTTCGATATATCTTTTTCAATTATCACTTCCTGAGCCTGACTTCTTTCTTTCAAGAGTTCTGTATCAAGGTTTTCAAGTTCCGATGATGGCATTATGAAAGCAATTGAGTTGTATTTACCCTCTCTCATACTCTGAATTATCATATCGATGTTTATTTCATTCTGTGAAAGCGTTCTCATTATTCTCGCCGCGACCCCCGGCTTATCAGGAACATTTTTGAGAACAACCTTGACAACGTCGCTGTCAATTGTAACAGCTCTGACAACAGGTTCTTCCACTTTGCTTCCCTCCCATATCAGTGTTCCTCTCCAATTCGAATTGAAATTCTTAACGACAACTTTGACACCGTATTTTCTCGCAAATTCCGCTGCTCTTGCCTGTAAAACTTGCGAACCGTGTCTTGAAAGCTCTATCATCTCTTCCCATGAAAGTTCCTTTATGGGTCTGGTATTTTCAACGATTCTGGGATCTGCCGTGAATATACCGTCAACATCTTTGTAAAGCTCGCAGATATCCGCCCCTATTGAATGAGCGAGTGCGATCGCCGTTAAATCCGACCCGCCTCTTCCAAGTGTGGTTATGTCACCGGTTCTTGCAATTCCCTGAAATCCTGCAACCACAGGTATGTATCCAAGTTCGATGTACCTGGACACGATTGATGTGTTTATGTTTTCTATTCTGGCCTGACCATGTTTTTCGTTGGTGATGATTTTGAGTTGTTCGCCTGTCAGAGATATTGCTTTGTATCCAAAGTCTTTCAATATCAGACTCATCAGAGCGACGCTCTGAATTTCACCGGTGGAAAGTAACAGATCGAGTTCTCTTGGATCGGGATTCTTTGATGCTTTTTTCGCCATCTCTATCAGATTGTCGGTGGTATCCCCCATCGCCGAAAGGACGACAACGGGTTTTACACCGGTTTTTATCTTTTCTTCTATTTTCCTTGCGACGCTTTTCATCTTTGAAATATCTTCCACGGAAGCACCGCCGAATTTCATAACAACAACTGAATATCTACGTTGCTGGAGCATGCTTTTATATTTTGCCACCCTGAAAAGATCAGCAATTATGGCGCTTGCAGTTGGATTGCCACCGGCACCTCTTCCTCTTAAAAAGAAATTACCTGCTAAATCCGTTGAAACCTCAACACCATTTTCCACGCCGTCAACACTGTACAAAGGATCACCGGGTTGTATTTCTTCGAGTGATACCATAAAAATTCCATCATGAAGATCGGCTGTCCCCACAAGCTTCAATTTCATACCTTTCTGATTAATGGCAATCAGCCTGCTTGAATCAATACTGCTTATTCCTTCGATTTTTACATTTTTCAATCCGGGAAATTTTCCTGTGACTATCCCTGCAAGTACGGATATTTTGTATCCCAGATCGTAACCTTCAATATCGTTAGTTGGATCTGCTTCTGCATAGCCATTTTTTTGAGCATCCTTCAGCGCTTCTTCAAACGAAAGGCCTTTTAACATTTCGGTGAGGATGTAATTGGTTGTACCGTTCAAGATTCCTCTAATTTTGGTGACTTTGTGGAATATCAAATAGTCCTGAAGGAGAGATATTATAGGTATTCCACCACCAACTGCTCCTTCGAAGAAGAGTTTTTTGTGCTTTATGAATTCATAGAGTTCATTACCGCATTCTGAAATTAAATTTTTGTTTGCTGTTATAACTATTTTTCCGAGTTCCAGAGCCCTTTGTACAAGAGGAAAAGCTGCATCGATACCACCGATCGTTTCTACTACAACGTCACTGTTAATTATTAAATCATCAAAATCACTGGCTATTAAATCAGAGGAAATGTTTAACGTTTGATACTTGATTGGAGAGCGGTTCAAAACTCTTGAAACTATAAATTTTTCACCTGTTCTTTCTTCTATTTCTCTTGATCTTTCAGTGAGAAGTCTGTACACAGCCCCCCCAACAGTTCCAAGACCAGCAATACCAACACGCATGAGAATCACTCCAGATTATTTTTTAAGGATTTTACCATATTGTTTTTGAAAAAGTTAGAAAAAATTTTTAAGATAACTTGACATATCAAATTTAAAGTGGTATCATGAATCAACTAACCATGAAACTGGTAGTTAGAAAAATTTTGAGGAGGAATATTTTTATGACAGGTACTGTGAAATGGTTCAATTCCAAAAAGGGTTATGGCTTCATAACAAAAGACGATGGTGGTGACGTATTCGTACATTACTCTGCTATCGCAATGGATGGATTCAGAACACTCGAAGAAAATCAGAAAGTTGAATTTGAAATTCAGGATGGCGGCAAAGGCCCTCAAGCAGTCAACGTTAAGGTGCTTTTTTGATCAGATCAACTGAAATGGGGAAATCCCATTAAATAAAATTCAAGATTAGGCCAGCAATAGCTGGCCTTTTTCTTTTTCAAAAGATGAAAAAGAAACTCAGGCCAATTACACAAAAAACAATGTAAAGAAGCAGTGCGTTATCAAGTTTTTCGAAGCTTTTAGAGAACTTCACCGGTCTGAAAATTTTATAAACAACTATCCCTGCTAATATTAAAGCAACACTTTTAAGAATATCTTTGAATTCCATTTTTGAACTTCCAGAAATTCCCACTGAAATTATAAAAAACGTTAGAATAAGATAGCCCAGATATTCATGTACTTTCATACTGGCAACTTTTATGGATCTAAAGTTAGTGAATTTCCAGAAAGTTGCAGTCGTACCTATCGCTGCAATCGAAAGACCTATTTTAGCCATTATGGTGGCTTCATGTTCTATCATCGTTTTGCTCACAAAACCACTTAAAAACGGCATCCCAATGATCCCAAAAACGGCGATCTTCAAGGCTATGTTTCTTAAAAGTGGTATTTTCTGTTCTTTCAGCTCCTGAATGGTTTTCTTTGAATAATCTTCCACGCTGTCACCCACAGTTAAAAAAAGAAGTGATTTGAAAATCCCGTGGTTGAACATATGAAGAATGTTCGCGAACGAAATCCCGGATAAGACAAATCCCATCTGTGATAAAGTTGAATAAGCTAAAATCTTCTTCGAGTTTTTTTCATTGAACGCGTAAATAACCCCGACAATGGAACTAACGATTGCCACAAAAGACACAAAAGGTCTTGCAGTAGCAAAGGAGTTCAGTGATAAAAGCTTGATGATCTGAAACGCACCGATTTTAACAAAAATGCCTGAGAGTAGAGCGGAAACTTCTGTTTCTGCTTGTGAGTGTGCAAGAGGCAACCACATACTCATGAAGAAAATTCCAGACTTTGCAAAAAGCCCTAACAGAATAAAAACAATAGATATTTCAGGAACGATTCTTAGGTTGGAAATGTCAAAAGTTCTGTTGTAAGCATACAATATCCCAATACCTAATAAGTAAAAATTCAATGCAACACTGCTGAGTACAAGGTATTTCAAACTTGCCCAAAGCTGGACTTTTTTCTGTTTATAACCTATCAGAAGATAGGCACTCAGTGAAGCGAGTTCTATGACGACGTAAATGTTGAACAGATCATAAGAAATCATGGAAGCATTTACAGACGCCAAAAAAACTAATGAAAAGAAATAAAAGTTATAGTTATAGTTTTTCTTCAAAGAATTTACAATAACACTTAAAAAAACTACAGAAACCATTAAAAGCATCAGTTTAGAATTCGAGTTTATTATCAAATGCACACCTTTCAAGGCCCAGTTTGAAACGTAGAAATCGTGGGTTTCGCTTAAGTACAACAGACCAACTATTGAAAGATTTATAATTGAGCTTGAAACACCTATTTGTTTACTGTGTTTTCTAAAAATCAATACGAGTATTGAAAACAACAAGGGGAAAATGATCAGAAAGTTAGGATCAATCTTCATCTATTTCCTCCTCGATCTTCTTTACATCCATTGTGTTCTGTTTGACGGTTAACAGCATTATGTAAACAAGAGAAAAAGTCAAAATTGCAAAACCTATGACTATGGAGGTTATTATAACAGCTTGCGGAACAGGATCAGCTATGTTTTCAACGAAATTAGATGAATTATCGATTATTGGTGCCATTTTTCCACTTCTATACGAAAGTGAAACAAAAAAGGTTATAACACCTGTGTTCATAACTCCTAAGGACAGCATCTTCAAGATCAGACTCTTTTTGAAAACAGTCCCTAAAAATCCAATAAAAAACACTATTATCGAACAAACAAGTATTACCATTAAACAACCCCTCTGTGTTTGATAAAGTAAAATGTGATACTCCAGGAACCAAACATAACTTTCAGAAATATCAATAAATCAAAAAGAGGTATAAAACCCGCACTGAATATTTTACCGGTCTCACCCAGAGGAAGGAAGTTTTGAAAACTTTTTTTCCCCATAAGTACAGGAAAAATTACTATAAGTACTACCACCAAGAGTGTTATTTTTTCATAATTCGAAATCTTCGAAATTTTAAAAGATTTTTCTATCTCATCTATGGTTTTTGTCAGTGAAACCAGCATCATACCGGTACCTGCAACTATTCCAGCCACGAATCCGCCGCCAGGACTCAAATGTCCAACAATAGCTATGTACACGGCTGACAGAATTGACAGTGCAAAAGCGAACCTGGCATAAAAAGTCATCACAGGATCGCTGAAAGGTGTATGTTTTTCCAGTGAAGGAACGCTGTTGAGAAAGAACACCACACCGTAAACTGAAAGCGTGAAAACGAATACCTCAAACATGGTATCGTAGAGTCTGTAATTGAGATAGTATGCGGTCACAGCGTTGGGAGAATTAGTTTCTTCGATTATCTTTTTGAACTCTTCAAAAGGTATTCTGAACTCAGGGATATCCAACAGAGAAAAAACTGTTATCAGACACGTCAGAAAAGTTAATATAACGATAATGAGGTTTTTGAAATTCAACCGAGATTCCTCCTGATGATATCATCAAATTTCTTTCTATCAATGTTTTGAAGAAAATCTCTCAATGCTTCACCAATGTCTTCAGATTCCTTTGAAACCAAAAATATGTATTTTGTGATTTCTCTCGTATCCTGTTCTATATCACTGGATGTTATACTCCCACTCATTATCATGTTTTTTATTCTAACAAGATCGAGTTTTTCACCTTCTTTTGTCTGAAATATATTAGTATCAAGATAGGGTATGCTAATAAAATCTGCCCTGTCTGCAGATTCTTTTTCAGTGATTCCTCCACATATAATATCAAATTCTGTGAGTCTTTCTTTATCGTCCAAAGAATCTATTCTATGCATCTCAATGGTCATAGAAACATCTTCAGAAAACAGCTTCAAAATTTCATATTCAACACCCTCATAACCCTGTGAAGATTCTTCAGCAAGACCGGGCACGTTAAGGTAGCCGATCTTTAATTTCCCAGAATGTTTCAGGGCGACTATATAAACAAAAGTTGTAAAAACTGCACCTATAGAAGCTTCTGCCATCGCAACATCTGGCGCACCGACAAAAAAATATGTTATGGCCGCACTTGCACCAAATGCCCCAGAGATTATAATAGCTTTTAATGGCTTGTTCTGTAATACGACAAGCAATGCCAGTAAAATAAGAATAATTCCAAGTGAAATTTCCAGGATCATTTTTTTCTACTCCTTAAAAAGAATGCTCGGGCCATCACATGAGTATTCATTGGAGCTGTTATCAAAAAAACGATCAACAGCAGAATCATTTTTAGAGAATACCTTGAAATGAACAGCATACCTATCAAAAAGAACAAGATACCGATCGTATCTGATATGGAAAGTATATGAAGTTTCTCCATGAAATCTTTCTTGTAAAACAACCCCATCGTGCCTGCTAAAACAAGTATACTTCCTATCAGGATGAAAATCCTGCCTATAACGCTCAGCCCAAATTCCTCCTTCCCATAAAGTAAGACACTATAACAACGCTGCCGGTACTTAAAAGGGTGTAAATCAAAGACAGGTCGAGCGCCCAGTCTTTCTGTAATAGCACTCCAAGAATGATCATCAACAAGGTTATTTTCGATGAAAATGAAGAATAGCCAATAAGCGTATTCCAAGGAGAACCTTTTATGAGCCGTAAAATCGATATGAATATTGCTGATATGAGTAATATAATTGCGAACTCAATCATCTTCAAAAAACACCTCGTGTATGAAGAGAGTTTCGTCTAAAAAATCAAAGGCTATCGTTTTTGGGGTAAGTGTTATACTAAGCATCATAATCGCCAGGTCATTCTCATAGATTTTATCTACATTTAAATCAACAATCCTTCGGACAATTCTTTTTCTCTTGAGGATGTTGAACAACAATTCGAAGGCTTCCAGAATACTCTGTGGAATTTTTAGAAAATACGAATAAAAAAAAGAAAAGGGTAGTATGATGGAATCATTTGCTATGAGAAAAGATAGAGCTATTGAAACGAAGATACCGATCAAAAACGATTCAGCACTACTCGAAGATATTACAATCCAACTCAGCATCAGAAAAATAAACAGTGAAAATCTTTTCATACAAACCTCCATTCAATCGTTGGTCATTGATTGTTTTTTACGTGCTTTCATCTCATAAAGTTCTCTATCTGCATTTAAAACAGCCTTATCGAAATGCTTTTTTGAGGGAAGAAAAGACATTCCATATGAAAAGGATATCGGTAACAAAACATTCGATTCTCTAACAAAAAAGCCTGTTTTTCCTATTTTTTCTTCAATGTTATGCATCTTTTCTATTGCATTTGATAAGGTACAGTTCTCCATAACAATTAGAAATTCATCGCCACCGAACCTTATTATTTTATCAGATATTCTCAGCATTCTTCTCAACTCTTTCACAAAGAAGCGAAGGAACTCATCACCAGTTTTATGACCGTAAGTATCGTTCACCTTTTTTAACCCGTCTATATCAACAATCACGAGGACATTACCATTTGGATTTTCCTCTATTTCCACCAAGATTTTGTCTATTCCTGTACGGGAATAAGTGTTGGTCAATGGATCTTTGTCATAGATCTGTCGAAGCTGCTGATACATTTCGTATTTTTCTATCAAAGAGGCTATGAAGATTCTCATGGATTCGAGCATATCACCATATATGCCTTTTACTCTCGGAATTCCCTGTTCAAAATCCACATAAAAAAACACTTCGTTCTTTTTTGCAGGGATAACTATAGTGGATTTGATTCTGAAATCTTGAATTTTTAAAAGTTGTTGAAGAATTTTGTCAGGAAGTCTATCAGATCTTTGATTTATTTTCTTTATCAACTTCACTTTTGTTAATCGAGCATCAGGAAACTCATTCAACTCTATTTGTATGTCTTTCAATTTTTCAAAATCATATCCCAGAGCCGCTTTGAATACATAGTGATTTCCTTCTTTAACTAAGACACTTCCTTTTTTAGCATTTGGAATAGAGTGTATCAATGATTCGAGTAACTTTTCCAGAAAATCTTTTAAGTTGGCGTCCAGATTCACTTCTTTGTACGAGTTTATAAAGGCTTTTAGAATAAGTTTTTGTTTATAGGAACTCAACAAAGATAGTATGAACCCGGTTATCAAAAAAACTCCACCAGAAACAAACATAACGTTGTGGAGTTGATTGTGGCTTTCAAAGGGATCAAGATATGTTGAAAAATTTGACGTTAAATCCACAAAAGCGCCGGTCGCAACAACAATAGCACCAATTTTCACAAACAAAGAATAGGATTCTTTTGGAAGATATACAGTCATAAAGGAATATAAGAACACAAAGATCTCAAAAGCAAAAACGTTAGTCAAATTTATAAAAATGTTTTCTCTTACCACATCCGTTCTTGCGAGTAGAAAAAATATCCAGTATGCAGCACTTATAACGGCAAAATATCCAAGCAGTTTAGGAAAATTGCTATCCTTTTTTATTTTTATCTTTTATCCCTCCCTTACTATCCCCCCTTGCTCAGCTGTATATCTATTCTGTTGATCAGTTTGTTTATAACACCGGTTTTTATTTCCAAGTCCTGTCCATGCCTTTCCACTATTGAATAGCCGAGTTCCGCTTTTCGGTAAAAACCTCTTTTCTTTTCATTATCAGCTCTTTGAACAGAAGGCTTCCAACTTCCGCAGTTTGAATAGAAGCAGTATCTGTCCTTAACCTTTAAAACTCGCATATTCAGATTGTGGGTGTGTCCAAAAAACAGGCCGTTCAAACTCGTGTAATCTATCTCAGGAACATGTTCCATATACCCTGTTAGATCTTTTTCTTTCAGCTGTCTTTTACCACTCAAAATTTTTTTTGAATAAGTGAAAAGATAATCGGTTTTTCTTACACTTCTAAGTTTCGAAATAAGCCTCACTAATAATTCTCCAAGTTTCATACCACCGATTCTGTTGATGAATATCTTTGAGAGCCAGTGTGTTTTAGGGAAATTCGATTTCATCCACCACTTTGCTTCTGCGGTTTTGAACATCTCAAGGAAAGTCTTTGTCCAGAATTCCAGTATGTTCACTCCGATATCGTATGCTTCCATTATATGTTCAAACCACTGGAAAACCTCAAAAAAAGGTTTTACATTGTCATATTCTTTCAAAATCTTTGGGGCATCTTCAAAATGCTTGTCGAAATTTATCATCATGTATCTCGTCAAATAATCTCCAAGTGGAGGTATAAGATGCCCCGATTTTCTATCCACACTGAATTTGTTTATTACATCGAACTGGTTACCATGGATCGCGAGGAGTCCCCAGTCTCTGTTGTAGTATATGGGTACTATATCAATGTTTTCAAAAAATTCCTGAATCTTTTCTTTCAATTTTGCGTTTTTAATCATATAATAGTCGTGGTTTCCGACTACATACGTAATTTTATGCTTTTTCGAGAAATTTCTCAAAGCATTCATGGCCTTGGTATGTTTTTTTACTATCAAATCGAAAGTTTCGATCGGAAAATTAGCAAGTAATTCCTCAAAGCTCACCAGTCCCATTTCTCTGACAGGGATACTTTCAAGCAGTTCAAATCCATCGCCTATTATTATCAGTTCTACGTTTCTTTCATAATTCAATTCCGACAGAAGCTTTTCCAGCTCGTCGTCGAAAACAAAATCATCTTTTGCGGAACCATCTCCTATGTGTAAATCGCTTATAAATATTTTTATATTTCATACCCCCCGTTACTTTCTTCAGATTTATTATAACATCAACCTACCACGACTGTATTTTTACCGCTCTGTTTCGCCTGGTACATCAATTCATCGACTCTCTTTAGAATGTTTTCGATGGTATCATTTTCTTTTACCACAGTCGCTCCGATAGAGATAGTGACCTTCAAACTCTGGTTTTCGCAATTGACCAGAGTAGATTCAACTGTTTTTCTTAACCTTTCGGCACTTATGGCGATTGCATCTTCATCCACATCATCAACTATCACCAGAAACTCTTCACCACCCCATCTTCCAAAAATATCGTTGGCTCTGAACACTTTTTTCAGGATCTTACCTGTCGTTATTAAAACCATGTCTCCGCAATCGTGACCATATACATCATTGAATTTTTTAAAATTGTCTATATCAAAGAAAATGAGTCCAAATCTCTTGTTAGAACTTTTAAAATCTTTAAAGAAACTTTTCAATTTCAATTCCAAATATCTTCTGTTCGGTACTTTTGTTAACTGATCAAACATCGCCATTTTTAGAAGTTCCTGATCAACATCGATTTTACGAGTTTTTCTGCTTTCCTTCATGTCGAGAACATGTTCTATTTTTTCATCTATCAACTGGACAATGTCACTCAAAAAGTTCTCTGCTTCTTTGCTTACTTTTTCATTATTCTCATAAACAGTTACTACAGCACCGATCAATTTATCTTTCACATAAATAGGAGCGATACCTACAATGCTCTTTTCATTTATGTCAAGGGTTTTAGACAATTCGGTGTAATTTTTTAGTTGTTTGAGTTCGAAATATATTGCAGTATTATCTGTGCAGAACTCTAAAAGGTTCGATGAAAGCTTTGAAAATTCGAAAGGAGAGTTTTTTCTGATATCGAAACTTCCAAGGATTTCAAGATCCGTGCTGTTTGAAAGACCGATGAAGGTGACTTTACTATCCAGATAAACGGTTAGATTTTTACAAAAATCGTTCCAGTCTGATTTTTCAGAAGCTATATTCTTTATTAGATTGTTCAATGCTTTGAACTTGTAATACACTGATCTGTACTCTCTTTCATTGGTTTTTTCAATGAAACTATGATGTTTTTTCATTACGTTGAACACGATCAGCTCACTAAACAATACCGCAGACAGAAAAATAGTGGCAAAAACGATGAAATATTTATCAAAACCTTCTAAAAGAAAATCGTCTTTTAAATCGATTTTCATGTATTCGTCCACAGATGACAGATAATAAGCATAGCCGTATCTTGAAGCTTTGGGGCGGGAGCTATAAAAACCAAAGTCAGTATAGTAATACAGATCTTTCATGAAATAGGTTACCAGATTGGAGATATCGAACAAAGAAATGATCATAATTTGAGCTTTCTCGAATTTTTTTTGAATACTACAAACCATCAAAGTTATATTGTTGTCCTTAAAAATATTAGCTTTTTCAGGAAAATTCTCTTTAGTCTCATTGAATCTTTTTTTCAAAAAGGATGTTTCTCCCACTTCTAATATCACTTTATCCTGATACGTGAAAATCATCCCAACAAGGTTGTTGAAAATCGACGAGTTATCGGAGATTTTCAACACAATATTTCTTTTGAACCCCTCTGAAGATATTTTTCCAGAAAGGTAATCTTCTATGTGCTTTTCTATATCGGCTGAGTTAAAAATATTTTCAAGGGATGTAAAAATCTGATTCAATGATTTATCGAGAGATTCTGAAATTGTTTTGAGTTCTCTTTCAACACCGGTGAATTTTTGATTCATATACATGTGCTTTGCAATAAACCAGAAAATTATCGTAGTTACTAAAATGAAAATCGAAGAATAAAAGACAATTCTGTATTTCATTCAAAAATCACTCCCGGATTTGTCTGCATATATATTTTAACAATTTTTTTATTCGGTAGTATAATCGAATTGATACTTTGATTTTAAGCGAAGTTTTCAGGAGGTGAATATGGTGCTTGAAAAAAAGCTTGTAGAAGATGTTCTGTACACTGTGATAAAAAACGGTGGAGACTTTGCAGAAGTCTTCGTTGAAAACAGATTTTCCACAAGAATGGAGATGAAAGATGGAAAACTTGAAAAAGTTGCTTCTTCAAAGGAATTCGGTATAGGGATAAGGGGATTTCTTGGTACGAAAGCCGTTTATGCTTACACTAACGACACATCCATTGATAACTTACTCGCAGTTGCAAAGAGAGTTGGACAGGCTCTTGGAGAAATTAAAGTGGAAGAGATCACCCTGAATCTGGAAAAGGTAGATATTCCCAACAGACACGTCGTTTATCTCTATCCCCAAGATGTTTCAAAAGATATGAAAGTTGATATCATGAGAAAGGCGTACAGCTCGGCGAAGAATTTCTCGAACTTGATAACCCAGGTAGTCGTTCATTTCTGGGACTATGATCAGAAAATTCTTGTCGCCAACACTGAAGGAACTTTCGCTGAAGACAGAAGGGTCAGAACAAGATTGATGATACAGGCTGTTGCAGAAAGAAACGGTGAGATGGAAAGAGGTTTCTATGGCCCGGGAGCTGGAATGGGATTTGAATTTTTCGACAGAATAGACGTTGAGGAAGCTGGCCGAAGGGCAGCGAGAATAGCTGTGAGGATGGTGGAAGCCGAACCAGCTCCCGCAGGAAAAATGCCTGTCATAATTTCCAATGAGTTTGGTGGAGTCATCTTCCATGAAGCTGTGGGACACGCTCTTGAAGCTACTTCTGTGGCAAAGGGTGCATCGGTTTTTGCGGGAAAGCTTGGTGAAAAAGTCGCTGCTGAATGTGTTTCAGCTGTCGACGATGCAACAATTCCGAACGCCTGGGGCTCCGCCAACATAGACGACGAAGGAACCCCCACTCAGAGGACGGTTTTGATAGAGAATGGAATTTTGAAGGGTTATCTCATAGATAAACTCGGTGAAAGAAGAATGAATATGAAAAGTACAGGAAGTGGAAGGAGACAGAACTACAAATTTGCTCCAACTTCTCGTATGAGCAACACCTTCATTTTGAGAGGTGAATATTACCCGGAAGAAATAATCGCTGCCACTGATTATGGTCTCTACGCAAAATCGATGGGTGGCGGCTCTGTAAATCCAGCGACGGGAGAATTCAACTTTGCTGTAAACGAAGGATACCTGATTGAAAAGGGAAAGATCACAAAGCCGGTTAAAGGTGCAACTTTGATTGGGAAGGGATATGAAATAATCCAGAAAATCGATATGGTTGGGAATGATCTTGATAGAGGTCAGGGAATGTGTGGGTCTTTCTCTGGAAGTGTTCCTGCGGATGTTGGTCAACCAACGATAAGGGTCAGCGAAATAATAGTTGGGGGGCGAAACAGATGAATTTTGAAGAGTTCAAAGATAAAGTTCTCGCGTATGCAAAGAAAAAAGGATTGGAAGCCGAATTGAATTATGAAATGGAATATGAATTTTCCATAATGCTTTCTAACGGTGAACTTGATCAATACAGTGATGCTGGAAGTCGCTCTGTGATGTTAAAGGTTTTGAAAAATGGGAAACTGGGTGTTTCATCAACAGAGATCTTTGAGGAACCTGAAAGATTGGTTGAAGAAGCAGAAGAAAACATGAAACTTGTGGATTCTGAAGAGGAAGAGCTGCTTTACGACGGAAAAGGCGATTATCCATCTTATCCATCTATGAAAACATACTTTGGAGAATTTGAAAAACTCTCCGTCAAAGACAAGATGGATTTTGCTTTCAACATTCACAAACATGCAAAGGAAGATAAAAGAATAATAATGGTCCCGAGAGCTGTTTTTGCGCACTTTGTAAGGGAGAGTAGGATAATAAACACGCTTGGTCTTGAACTGTTTTACAAAGGTGATGGTGGTTATGCATACGCCATGACACTTGCTGCAGATAATTCACCAAGGGCAGGATTGTACTTCGATGTTTCGACTGTTCCTGAAGGTTTGAATTCAGAATTGATAGGAAAAAAAGCGGCAGAAGAGGCTATAATGAAAATAGGATCAAAATCTCTTAAAAGTGGAAAATACAGGGTGATTTTACGAAACGATGTTGTGTCAGAAATATTTGGGATGCTCGCAGGAATGGTATCAGCGGAAAGGGCTCAGAAAAACCTCACTCCTTTGAAAAACAAGCTGGGTGAAAAAGTCGGTAGCGATATTTTGAACATACTTGATTTACCGTATTTTCCTGGAAGTATTTTCAACAGGCCTTTTGACAGCGAAGGCGTTCCAACACAGGAAAAGAAGGTATTCGAAAATGGTGTTTTCAAAACATTTCTCCACAATTTAAAAACAGCAAAAAAAGAGAATAGAAAATCAACCGGAAATGCCAGGGGATTATCAGAAATAGCACCTGTGAATTTTGTTATCGAAAAGGGAAACTATGATTACAATCAATTACTTAAAGAGATGAACAGCGGTGTAGTGATAACGGATGTCGAAGGAATGCATTCGGGTTCGAATCCCATCTCAGGGAACTTCTCGCTCGGTGCTCGTGGATACAGGGTGGAAAATGGAGAGATCGTCGGTGGAGTCGAACAGATAACCATTTCCGGGAATATACTCGAAATTTTGAAAAACGTCGAAGCAGTGGGAAGTGATATAAAGGTATTTTTGAGCTGTATCTCCCCATCACTTTTAATAAAGGAAATAGATGTTGCCGGAAATGAAAAATGAGTAAATCAAAAGGCGGGATTTCCCCGCCTTTTTTAATAATCTATTCTTATACCCATAGACAGAAGAAACCGCAGGTTGTTTATATTGTAATCGACTCTTCCAAGCATATAGAAGTTGTTAGAAATTTTCAAATTAGCCTCTGTGAATAAATCTATATAGTTATTTTTCGATTCACATCCTATCTCTAATTTCGAGCCATCTATGACTGTGTTTGCACTGAACCACCACATCGCTTTTTCAAAAGAAAGGCTCTTCAAATTAAGCGAAATGGGGTAGTATCCGGCAGAAAGGGTAAAGAATCTGAAATAGACATGATCGGTAAAACCAAGCAAAAGACTGGTGGTTTTGGTTGATTGAACGTACAGAACTCTTGAGGAAAACCTGAAATCATCTTTAAATGGGCGAATCTCAACCTCACCAAGGATATCAGGAAACACCGCTAACTGTAGCAATGCTTTCAATTTCAGATTGTCTTTAGGCCAAAAAGAGATATCAAGAGAGGGTACAAATCCAGTTGAATTTGAACCAAGGTAAACTTTCAGATAATTTTCTTTCGGATATTCAGGGATTTGCCAGAACATTTTTGAGAAACCATCGACACTGCCTATCAAGTAAATATCCTCTTTGGGTAGTTCTTCTATCAAAGAGCATTTTGCATAAAGTGCAAAATACCGTGTTTTCGTTTTACTTTCCAGATACCATGAAGAGCTGTTTTTATAACCAGACCTGAAAGTTACTATAGCAAGTGGTAGAAATTCAGAAGTGTTCAACCAAACTGTGTTGTTCAGAAGAGTGTAATTTGGCAAACTCAAAACATTCAATTCGGTTAAAACAAGTCCGTCGGAAATTTTGATGGGTTTCACACTTATATCTATTCCTGTCGTGTACGACTCTCCACTTTCTAAATCTATGTTTTCCTGTTCGGTAGAAAGATGTGCAGGTTCATTGAAATTGGTAACCAACCAGAATCGACTCGATTTTGATTCTCTGGTTGAGTTTTTTTCAGAATCCAGTATTATTTGTGAGTAGGAAAGATCTAAAAGCAAGCTCTGACTTTCATTCAGGTAATACACCCCAAAATTATTATCAGGCGAATTTGAAAATGCAGAATCCAACAATCCGAGTGAACTCAGCTTTTCATCGCTTAATTCGACGATTTCTATTTGATAAAGTACAGAAATCGTTTTTTCTTCAGCCGAGAACATACAGACATTCAGGAAAAGAATGGTAAGGAAAAACAGAATAACGCGCCTCATTTTTGAGTCGCCTCTTTATAATGTTTCCGCTGATATGAATATCAAAAGCTTTCTCTCATCGTTTTGTTCGACTTTTTTACCAAACAGATATCTTATTATAGGTATTTGAGAAAGTATTGGAACCCCTGAGTAATTATCTGAAGTCCTCTGGGTTGTCACACTTGATATCATCAGAGTCTGGCCATTGCAAATGTAAAGGGTCGTTGAAAGATTGTTCTCACTTACGACGAGTCCGCCGAATCTTTCGCCTGAAAAATTACTTATTTTAGGCGAAAGAGTTATTTCAAGTTTGTTGTCATCTATTACCCTTGGGGTTACCTGTAAAGTTATACCTGATTCTATGTCTCTTGTTGTTGCGTTTTCTTCGCCAGCTTGAAGAACTATCGTTTGCCTTTCCCCAACGAAAAGGTTCGCAGATTTTCCTTCGTTAACTATTATCCATGGATCGGCTTTTATTTTCGCTTTCTTTTCCTCTTCCAGCACCTTGAGTTTTGCAACTATCTGACCAAATATATCTGTCTCAATATTGAGAGTTCCCAATCCCAGTCCTAAGAAGGTTGACCAGTTGGGATTGAGTTGCTCGTTCGCAGAGAAGTCTATTCCAAACGAATCAGTTCCAAGTTCTTTAAGAGCGGATTCAGATACCTCTGTGACTATAACACTTATCTTAATTTGCCTTGCAGGAACATCTATTTTAGCCAGATCTTTTTTAAACTGTTCTATAACGGCTTCTGGCGCAGTTATTGTTACCATGTTTGTTTTTGGATCGAATCTGATATATTTATCGTATATTGACGGAAGCAAGCTCTTTGCAGATTCAACGTCCACATATTTCAGTTTCAACGTTTCAGTTTTAGCCATGAATCTGAAGGAAGGATTTTCGGGATCCGGTGAGCCTACGAGATAGAAGTCTCCAATCTTCACAAAGGTGTATCCTCCCGGGAGAAGTAACATCATCAGTGCTTTTTCAAGGGGCACTTCGTTCAATTCCAATGTCACAAAGCCGGTTACAGTATTATCAGGAATTATGGTCACACCAGTTTGAGCGGATATATCGGCAAGGGCATCCAGTATGTAGGTGTTCTGAAATATATTCGACACGAGGGGTTGTTCAGTTTCAGTAGCCTGTGTTGAATCGGATGCTGTGTCAGAAAAAGCAAAAATCGATATCAAAACAAATATAAAGATAAAAAGCGTCTTTCTCATCATTTCACATTACCCCCTATTTTGAACGATTGCCTTGCAACTATCGGTGCTTCACCCCCAAAATCTGCCCTTACAAGGATCTCATAGTCGCCTTCCTCCAGAACAATCGGGAAAAGTATACCGTATATTCTGAATGTATTTGGTAGTACAGGATTATTATCGGCACCAGATTTACTTGCATTAGCTATAACTTCATCCCTTGGAGGTTTAACGATCCCATTCTCTTCGGTCTGTGGATAATGTCTTACGAGAGCAACCTGCAAGTCGGGTTTCAAATGTATGTTACCTTCATTCTTAAAGATTATATCAAAGGAAACGCCATTTTCCAAAACTTCGAGGTTCTTAATCTCCATCGAAGCTTCTTTAACGAATTCGTTGCCAACGAAGATCAATAGATTCGCTCCCGTCTCAGAACTTTCGATTCCCTTTGATCTGAATATTATATCACCGTAATAACCACCACTTGCATCTTCAGGTACCTTTACCGAGATTCGCACATTTCTACTTTTACCTGGGTCAAGTTTTAAGGTGCTTGGAGTTACTTTAACCCAATCTATAGAACCCTTTCTTTCACCTTCAGGCAGAAGATCTCCATATTCATCAAATTCAAGAGGAAGAACTTTCGCTTCAAGTTCAATTGGTGTATCTCCACGATTTGTGATTTTAATAATTTGACTTCTGAAAGCCCTTGGCATGAGGTTGAACTCTATCTCCTGCGGTTCCACCAAAAATTTGGCAAGTTCGATCGTTTGCGTTTCCTGAACCTCTACTTTCTGTTCTTTAACAGTGAACTTTGTCTCGGCGATCATCGGCCTTCTACCACCGTAATCTATGACGGCTCTCGCGACGTACTCTCCCGGTGGAAATTTTCTTCCGGTGATGCTCATAAGATTAACAGTTGCTCCCGGGATTATAACTCCCCTTCCACCACCAAGTGGCATCCTTGCCACCGTTCTTTTATCTACTGTCTGGATTATCAAAGTACCTTTGGTTACAACATGTACATTTCCAGTGTTGGTAACTTCTGCCACGAACACAAGAGCATTATCTCCTAAGTATGTTCTGAACATTGGGAAATCTTTTGAAAGTTTTACTTCAAATGAATTACAGAAAGCCTCGAGTCTCTGTCTTGTACCCCTTAAAGTTATCTCTAAAAAGCTCGTCATTCTATATATGAAGGTCATTTCCTGTAGAGCGCCTTCTTCTGTGGTTTCAGGCGGCTCAAGCTGCACGACGATTACACCGTAGAGACCCCCAACGAGTCCTCTTGGAATCGATACCTTTGCTTTTATCATCTTCGTGCTTTTGGGCGGAACTGAAAATTCGGTTGGCTCGATTTCTACATACTTAGCTACCGAGTAAGGAGTTGTTCCGGGTTCGAGGATTTTATAAGTCCCATCTTTGGTTTCTTCGACATCCGCTACAAAAGCTTTGAAATTAAGGGTTTCGAATTCATTGTTGTTCTCAACAAAAAGTTCGACCGTAAAGGAATCTCCGGGACTCACACTTTTTTCTATCAGCATTGGAGAAAGCGCGATCGAGGGTCCACCAACTTGTCCCAGCATAATGTTTGAAATGACAAAAAACAAAACCAGAAGTAAAAATTTTTTCATGCTCATCACTTCTTTCTAAAGTTCCTTTTAACTTATTTAAATTCTATCATAAAACCATTGGCTCGAGCTAACTGCTTTTACATTTTTATTTTGTTTTTATTTTAGTTTTATTCTATTTATTTAATGCTTTTAAGTCGATTTGATTTGAGTGATTATTCTAATTACAGGTTAAGAAAATTCGGGGATACGGGGGTCGTTTATGCTTAAGACTTTTGGTTTTTTTATCTTGTTTCTGATAGCTGGTTTTATAGCATTTTCAACGATGCTCCCAACTTACAGATATGATCCCGACACAGGGCGCTGGGAACGTGTAGTGGTTGATGCAACTGTGGACATAAAAACGACTGCTGTTGATATAACTAAGAATATTGCTGTTAACTCGAACGCCACTTCTTCTATAGATGAACCAAAATCTTATTCTGGAAATTCCAACACAAGCATACCATTAGAAAATTCTATAAAAACAATACCCGTTCCTCTTTTTTCAAAAGGGCAGTGGTATTACTATATAACCTACGTTGTAAACTCAGCGGATGTTACTAACAAGAAAGAAGCTACACTCTGGGCTGGTCAAAGTATTGATTGCGGAAAGGTTTATGTATGGAATGACAGTGAATATATCTACGTCAAATACGTCACCAGCGGTCAATGGTTGATTACAGAGACACATGTAAAAGTTCAAACAGATGAGCCTGAAGGGAATCAGAGTCCCGGGCAATTTCCTTACAAGACGGAGTATCAGGAACCAGTGAATGAAGCTCTTTACATGATACCTCTCAGCGCTACTTTTAAAATCGCTGAGAAAGTTTACATACTCGCACATGCAGTGGTTTATCAGCCCAATTCACGGGGTTCTGAAGAAACAGCCTGGGCAGGTGGTCAATCGAACTGCATGGAAATAAAGGTTTCTGGCAGCAAGGTTGTTTGGTTCGTGAAAAAACCGGGGAAATATTTTTCCAGTGTGCTTGAAATGAGTATAGAAGCTGACTTACCAGTGGTTGTTACTTTTTCGAGTTTTTCAAATCCTAAAACAAACGATAGTGAAACTTTAGATGCCATGTATTCCATAACTGAAAACAACTCACCGCAAATCTGGTTGAGTTCAGAAGACCTGAACAACCTTCAGCTTGATTTAGCGGTATTTCCTGAAAAGCTGTATTTATGGCAAATGATAATAGTTAACGGTAGGAGTTCGGACGTTTATAGAAGCGAGGGGGTGATAACCTTTACTCTCAGAAATGTGAGAAACTACGATGAAATACCATGAGTTAGTTTCAGTTTCAGTGTTTATCGAAAAAATATGCCCACAAGGGGGCAAATTCAAAGGGGGTTTTATTTATGAGAAAATTGTTAGTGGTTATGTTGATAATTCTGGTAGGCATGATGGTGTTTTCATCCACCGCCACCCAAACGACGCCTACAGGGGTTGAGAAAGCAGTCTGGGATGGTGATGGTAATTTGATTACGAATCCAGATGAAGGCATGTATGGTAACGCAAGGGCATTTTCGCTTTTGGGAACTTCTGGAAGCTGTAATAAAGACTGGAGCTTTGAATTCACAACCGAAGTTCAGGTGGCACAGTGGTCGGAGTGGTCGATTAGTGGAACGAAATGGCAGTGGTTTGTTAAAAAACCTGGTACCTACATTGCAGACTGTATAATTTTCAAAATTAAAAGTAACGGAGATGTGGAAATAAAGTTCGAAGGTTTCGATGATCCATCTTATGTGGAAACGCCCGATCCAAGTCAGACTGCGACCATAGAGACATACTACGGTTACTCACTTGGCAGTGGCAGTGGTGGACCTGGACTTGTTGAACCAGGAAATGGTGGTTCAGGCTGGATCAGAGCAGAAGATCTGAATGGCGAATCTCTTCTTATTCCTGAATTTTTCAGTATGCTAACTCATAAGTACAGTCTTCACGATGGAATAGAAGCACATCTGTGGAACAAGATAACAGTTGTTGACTGTAACTCAGCATCTACCTATAGAGACACTGGAACTGTTTACATAACTCTTAAAGAACAAAAACCGTGGATCGATCCAGAAACAGGAGACTACGTTGCTAATCTTGAGAAATTCTTAAATGATGAGAGATAAATCCTGATCTTCTTTCATTGAACCAAAAGAGGGCCTTTTAAAGGCCCTCTTTTGATTTTGAGAAATGGGAAAAGGATTACAGTTTTGTGCCAAGGAGTGCTTTTCTCTGGATTATCAAAGCCCTGTAGAGCTGGTTTGAGGTGAGAAGTCCGAGTTTAACAAGTATCTTTCCGATAGGATAATGGTAGTTTATCTTCTTTTGAATGTTCAGCGCTTTTTCAATTTTTTCTTCATCTATCAAACCAAGAAGCACCAAAATTTCACCAAGTTTCATAGGTGGTTTGATCCTGAACATGACTTTGTTGCATTTTGGGCAGATCACATTTTCCGGTTCCTTTTCATAGTACAATTCATAACCACACAATAGGCATTTGTAAATAAACATTTATGCGCAACCTCCTGTGCCCCCACGTAACCCCTAATCCCTCTTAACATGTACAGCACTATAGTACTATTTTGAACATTAACATAAAAAGCAAGTACAAAGAAAATAAAAACATACTGAAAAAATTATATAAAAAGTTTTCTGATTTTAATTCTATGAAGGTGCTTTCCGTGATAAAATTAATTGGTTTTCAACTCATGTCAATTCTTTCGCCGAAAGGAGGAAAAGTTTCTTATGGAAGATTATCCAGGTAGTAGACCGCCTTGATGAAAAGTAGAGAGGAGGAATAACATGAAGGTGAAGATTCAGATTGACATCCGCAAGTTGATCGAAAGAAACGACCTCAAAACCTTAAAACTTCTTCTTCAGGACCAGGAACCGGGGACAATTTTCGAGATGATTGAGGAATTGGAAGCTTCAGAAAAAATAGTTGTTTTCAGACTCTTACCGAAAGATCTGGCCGCCCAGGTTTTTTCAGAGCTCGAACCTGATGAACAACTTGAAATTATAAGGCTTTTAAAGAGTGACCCTGTTTTGAGAGAGATAGTCAAAAACATGGAGCCAGATGACAGGGCAGAACTTTTGGATGAGCTTCCTGCGCCTCTGGTTACTATGCTACTTGAAATGTTAACACCTGAAGAGCGTGAGGAAACCCTTCAGATCCTCAATTATCCCGAAAATTCAGCCGGAAGAGTGATGAGTCCGCGGTTTATATATTTAGAAGAGAACATGACCGCAGACGAGGCACTTAGAAAAATCAGAAAGTTCGGTAAAAAAGCAGAAACTATATATACGCTTTACGTTGTTGATAATTCGAGAAAACTTCTTGGTTTTGTTGATTTAGAAGATATAATTTATGCAGAACCTCATGTTTTGATAAAGGAAATAGCCAATTACAACCCTGTGTTTGTTTATACTACAGATGATCAGGAAGAAGTTGCACAGATAATGAGAAGATACGATCTTCTGGTTATACCGGTTATCGATAAAACAGGAACGCTTGTTGGTGTGATAACCATAGATGATGTTGTGGACATAATAGATGAAGAAGCAACGGAAGATATACAGAAGATGGCAGGTTTGAATGTGACCTATACCTCTTATTTTCATACTCCTGTTCTAACGTTTTTTGGAAAGAGAATACCGTGGCTGGCAATTCTTTTGTTGCTTGAAAGTTTGAGCAGTTTTGTAGTTGCGCATTTTCAAAATTTGATTTCTATGGTCCCTATTCTTGCAGCTTTTATGACCCTTATGGTTGGTGCTGCAGGTAACACAGGTTCACAAATATCGGCACTTGTAATAAGGGGTATGGCTCTGGGAGAAATAAAAACGAAAGATTTTTCAAAGGTCCTTATCAGAGAATTATTTCAGGGGATTTTACTTGGAGTGGCACTTGGAATTATATTATTGATGCGTGGTTTACTCATAACAAGTGATCTTTCTGTTAATATTGCCGCTACCATAGCCCTGTTTGTGGTGATTCTTTACGCAAATATTCTCGGTGTTATTTTACCTTTTATGGGAAAAATTCTAAAAATCGATCCAGCTGTTATGGCTGGTCCTGTTATTACAACCGTTGTAGATGTAACTGGTATGCTCATATATTTTTCGATCGCCAGAGCAATAATTGGAATTTGATATAATAAATTCAAAAAATGGTTTGAGAGGTGCTAAAATGGATTATCAGAACCCCGAAATGGAACTGACGCTCACGGATATTTTCAAGATACTTAAAAGAAATAGGCTTTTGATAATCTCTATAGTTTTCATCGTGCTTATCGTAACAGCTCTTTATGCTTTTTTAGCGCCGAAGATATACGAGGCGTCTGCTACTTTGAAGATGAGCTCATCTGACAACAGCCTTTTGAAACTGGCTTCATCGGTTCCATCTTTTATTTTCTCTGGCACGGGTGTCAAATCAGATTATCAAACTTCAATAGAAATGATAAAAAGCCGAAGAACGCTCGAAAGGGTTGTTGATAATTTGAAACTTCAAGAGCTGGAGAGATTCAAAGATTCCTCCAGAGACAGATTAATAAATTTCCTTTCTGAAAATGTAAAAGTGGAATCGATCAAGGACACAAGTCTTGTAAGAATAAGCTTTCAGGATAAAGACAGGGAATTTGCTCAAAGAGTTGTTGATTCAGTTGTGAAATCGTATATAAAGACACTCGAAGAAGTGGCTCAGAATGAAGCCATTAGCACTCGAAAATTCATAGAGAGTCAATTACCTGCGATTGAAGAAAGACTGAATAAAGCCGAACTTGCGCTTCAGAAATTTAAGGAAGAAAATAAGATTTTCCTGCTTGAAGAACAGACAAAACTTTTGCTGGAAAATCTGACCAGCTTCGAGTCTCAACTTTTGCAGGCAAAGGTTTCGATGGAAGAAGCAAAGAAAGAGAGTGAAGCCATACAAGACATTCTTTCAAAAGAAGAGAAAATGGTTATAACATCTCAGATGATTTCAGATAATCCCGTGGTCGTTCAGCTTCGCTCACGCCTTGTTGAACTCAATATTGAACTTGCAGGCCTTTTGACGAAGTATAAAAGTACTGATCAGCAAGTCGTTGCCTTAAAAAATCAGATCAGCGAGGTTGAAAAACAGCTTCAAAATGAAGTAACAAAAATAGTATCGCAGGAGCAGAAAACCATAAATCCGAACTATCAAACTTTGCTCTCAAGGCTGATCACTCTGGAGGTTCAGGTGAACACTAACGACGCTTACATTCAAGCTCTTGAAAAAGTTATAAACGGTTATCAGTCTCAGGTAGAGGAATTACCAAGGCTTGAAAGAGAACTCTTTGGCTTGATGAGAGAAAGAGAGATAGCAGAGACACTCTACACCATGTTTGTTCAAAAAAGAGAAGAAGCAAGGATTCAAGAAGCAGGTGCTTCAAGTGGTGTTTCTGTGGTTGACGAAGCCTTCGTTTCTGATATACCTGTTAAACCGAACAAAAAACTGATTCTGGCAATTGGATTTGTTCTGGGAATATTTCTTGGAACTCTTGGAGCTTTTGGTAAAGAATTTTTAGATAATACTGTTAAGGATGTTAAGGAAATTCATTACCTTTCAAAGAATGTTCAGGTCGTTGGACAGATTTCCGAAGCTGAGAATCCTAATCCGGATTTGATAAGTGCCGTTCAGCCATATTCGATAACCTCTGAAAATTTCAGACTGGTTGCGAGTAGTGTGTTGTTTTCCCTGCCTGATGATAAATCTTCAAAAGTCATTGGTATAACGAGTAGTATAGCACAGGAAGGCAAAACGTTCGTCGCTGCCAATCTCGCTATTTCTCTTGCAGGAAGTGGTTTGAAAGTTGCACTTTTAAATCTTGATATGAGAAAACCACGACTTGAAGAATTATTCGGTGTGAAGTTCCCACAGGGACTCACCGATTACATACTTTCAAGGGCGAAGATAGATGATATATGTCAACGTGAAATGCTCGGTATAAAAAATCTCGATTTCTTTCCTATAGGTTCCATTCCTCCAAATCCGATTTACGTTTTGAATTCGAGTAAAATTCCTGAACTTATAGATATATTGAAAGAAAGATACGATATTGTTCTGGTTGATACACCACCTGTTTTACCTGTCGCAGATGTTTCAACGATCTCCACCTTTTTGAATGGAATTTTGCTTGTCGTTAGGTTGAATAGAACTCCAAAAGACGCTGTTGAAAAATCCCTCGATATACTCAAAAAAAGCAAACACAATGTGCTTGGAATAGTGGTTAACGGAATCAAAGAGGAGATTAAAGAGTACTATTACAATTATTATGGAAAAGGTAAAAAGATGTTTGGAATTAAACATGGTTCAAAAAGCAGTAAAAGTGTTATAAAAGATTAGGAGTGAGTTTGAATGAATCGGCGGATATTACTTATAACAGTTCTGATAGTTCTGATAGCTTTAATTTCGTTTGCTGATTATAAGATAAGAAAACTCGATCTTCTGGAAATAGAAGTTTTTAGAAACCCGGATCTTACCAAACAGATACTGGTTGATCACGAAGGTTATGCCGTTTTTCCGCTTGTTGGAAGAATAAAAGTTGAAGGATTGACGATAGATGAACTTCAAATTGAATTGACTAAAAAATTGGAAAAGTATCTTACAGATCCCATTGTCACCGTTTACGTGGTTCAGTATGCGCCAAGAAACGTTTATGTAAGTGGTGAGTTGAACGCTGTTGTGGATATAGGTTTTCAGGAAGTGACACTTTCAAAACTCTTTTCTATGCTTGAAGGGTTACCTGAGACCGCCGATGTGGAAAACATAAGGTTAAAAAGAGATGGAAAGGTTCAGATAATCAATTTAAAACCTCTTTACGAAAAAGGTGACTATTCAGTTGATGTAAAACTGGAAGAAAACGACGAAATATATGTACCAAAGATAAAGTTGAGTAATTATGTAAAACTCTTCGGCGCTGTTGAAAATCCGGGAGTTTACAAATATGAGGATTCTATGACTCTTTCACAATTGATATCCAAAGCCGGTGGAATTGTGAAAGCCGGTGGAAACGAAAAGAACGTGTATCTGAAAAGAGATGGGAAAGTCTATACGCTGAATTTGGTGGATATACTTCTTGGACAGCAGAGTGATCCGTTCATTTATCCAGGAGACGATATTTTCGTTCCTTTGAAAGACGAAAGATTCGTTTATTTGCTTGGCGAAATCGGTGAACCTGGGGTTTACAGTTTTTCTGTGAACGAACCTTTGACACTTCAAACCCTGATATCTAAGGCTGGCGGGTTGGATAAGGATACTATAAATTTGATAAATGAAATAAGGGTTACACATTCAGACTCAACGGAGTCAACCTACTCTGTGGTCAATCTCACAGATGGTGCAAAGGATGTGAAATTGCAAAATGGAGATATAGTTTATATCAAAATTTTTGAACCAGCCGATGTTTATGTAATCGGAGAAACCGGATTTGTAGGCAAACTCACTATAACACCACCAGAAAAATACAGTTTGAGCACCGTTATTAAAAATTCTCAGGTGGAAAACATCGATTACATAGAATCCGTGGATTTAATAAGAGAAGGCAAGTTTGTGGCAAGCTATTCTATTGAAGATATATTGAATGGAACAATTGATCCACAGATTGAAGATGGTGATACTGTTTATTTCAAACCTTACAGATCGGTTGTCGTGTACGTTGCTGGAGCCGCTCAAAATATTGGAAGAATCATGTTTGAGCCCACAGAATCTCCCTATATGTCAACTGTTGTGAAAAAAGCTGGAATACCTGAAAAAGAGTTGATTTCGTCTGTGACTCTCTTGAGGAAAAACGGAGATGTAAAAAAGTATTCTGTTGAGGATATTTTGAACAATCGAGTTGATGTTGAACTTGAAGATGGTGACACCATATATTTTGAGAAGGCAGCCAGCAGATCTGTATATTTTGTCGGGGATATAACTGCAACTATTCAATTCGATACAAACGAGCTTATGACTTTGAAAAGAGCACTCTCAAAAGTTAGTATTAAAGAAGATGGTTTCGGTTTTGATAAAATAAAAAAACTTTTTGTGAAGAGAGAAGGCGGTATCAGACAAGTAGATTTGAACATTCTTAACCCTGAGGCAGAAGATATGTTTTTGGAGGCAGGGGATCTGATTTATCTTGATCTGTACAAACCGGTCAGAGTAACGGTAATAGGGAAGGTCATGAACCCCGGTGAAATACTCTTCGACTACGATGAAAAACCAACCCTCAGTAATGCGATTTCAAAAGCCGGTGGAATTATAGATCAAAGTGTTTCACTTTACTGCGCTGATAAAATCTTCGTTATAAATGGTGAAGAAACTTACGAGTTTCAGATAGAAGACACCCTGAACAAAAATAAAGACTTGCTTCTTGAAGATGGTGCTTTTGTTTATGTTAAACCTTATCAACCGAATTTTGTCTATGTGATGGGGAAAGCCGTGGAAAACCAGAAAGTATTCTTTGAAAAAGATGAAAGATTTGACCTAAGAAACCTCATTTCGAAGATAAATTTTGATGACAAGAGTGCCCAGCTAACACTTATTTCAGCCCAAGGCAATGAAAAGGTTTACAATCTTGACGATGTATATTCCGGGAAAATGAATGTGGAGCTTGACAATGGAGATACGATAATAGTGGAAAAAGACTGGCAAAATTACTTGTATATCCTTGGAATGGTTTCTAATCCAGGCATGTATTACCTTGAAAAACAACCAATTTCAATAATCGAGGCTTTGAGTTTTGCCGGTGGGTTGAGTTCCTGGGCTTCCTACAACAGCGTTATTATAAAGAGAGACGAACAGGAAATAGAAATAGACCTCTCTGATCCTGCTAAAGTTGCTGACTTCAAAGTAAAAGCTGGAGATCTAATATTTGTTCCCGCTGTTCAAACGAACAGAGTGTATGTTCTTGGAGCCGTTAAGAACGCAGGGATAGTTTCTATAACCCCTCAGACGACTCTTCTGGATGCGATAATGAAAAGCGGTGGTTTCATAAATAACAGTGTAACGAGCAGAGTTTACCTTTTCAAAGGAGGTCCGAACTCAAAACCTATCAGGTGTGATCTGTCTGGAATAAGAACAGGAAGAACCATAGATGAAAAAGACAATCCTTTAGTTTCACCGAATGATGTCATCTATGTGCCTGATAATCCTGTTACAGACATTTCAACGATTTTGACTATAATTTCACAGACGCTCGGTATCATAAACACGACCACGGATATTATCAAATAGTTGGAAGTCGTCTGTAATTTAGGGGGATAGGGAGGATAATCACGAAAGTTGTAGTTATATCAATACTGCTGATATATTGTGTTGTTTTTGGGATCAATTATGAACAGGTGCTTTGTAAAAAGATTTCAAGTGGTGAAACTTTTGCCACCACTTTCTGGCCGGCAGTAGAATATTTTGAAAAAGTTTCACCAAATTCTGATGATTTGAAATTTTTTGTCAGTTTTTCACCTTCTTTTTCACTGAACAATATCTCGTTTGAGAATGAAAGCCTGCCAAAAATAATTCCTTTATTCTATGCTTACAGATGGACTGAATTGAAGCCGTTCAACCAGTTTGGCTTCTCTTCGACTTTCAAAGGTTTTGAAATATTCGCCAATATGGATTTAAAGGTAGAACCCGCTAACTACCTCATAAAGCGTGATGAAATAAATTTTCCAATTCCACAGGGTGCTTTTTACAATCTACCTCTGGATATGAATTTTCCAAGAAGAGGGTATTTGAAATATTCAAATGAAAATTTCTTTTTACAGATTGGCAGGACGAAGTTGAAATGGGGATCTTCGGAGTTTCCGCTCACCATATCAGATTCATCACCTTACTTCGATAATATAAGTTTTTCATACAGGTTTGATTATGCAAAAAACAAAAGCTTTACCTACTCTTACAGTTTGATAAGTGTAGACCCTGATTTAACAGCCACTGAAAGTTACTTACAGTCCAAGAATGTTTCTAATGGTGTGATTTATAACGAACCGTCGAAAACTATCGTTGCACACAGATTGGATTTTAAACTCGGGAAAAATTTTAGAATGGGTGTAGGTGAGCTGAATCTTATCGGTGGTAAGGTTATCGATCTTCAAGACATCAGTCCACTTATAATCTTTCACAATATATACAGTGCACCTTATCAGAACGTACTTGGAAGTTT
>JARRBB010000065.1 GCA_029981435.1 Thermotogaceae bacterium
TTCACGGGAATGAGTCAACTGACAGATCCTGAAGGTAGGGTTATTTTCAGACTTCCGGAATCTGGAGACTTTGTGAAGGTTGTTGATATAGAACCGGCCAAGGCTTTTGAAAAAAAGATAAATGAGTACAACGATCTTTTCAAAGACAGGAGAATAGAATTTTACGAGAGGTGAAATCCATGCTCGAAGGTGTTATTGCTTCTCATTTAACGTTGCTCAATGAAGATGGAAAGATCGATTTTGTTGAGCAGAGAAAATATTTCGAATTCTTGAAATCGAAAAGTGTGGATGGTCTGTTTTTATGTGGGACGACATCCGAAGGACTTCTTTTATCCTTCGATAAAAGAAAAGGGTTGTTTCGACTCGCAAAAGATGTTTTCAGGAACAAAGAAGATGTCAGTTTGATCGCACATTGCGGTTTTGTGAACTATCACACCTTACAGAAGGTGTGGCTTTCTGCTTCGTCCCATGTTGACTCGTAGACCGGAAGGATTTTCTTTTCCATTTCTTTTTGCTTTGTAATTCAATATAACTATGAACTTGTTCCATGAATTCCAATCCACCTTATAGAAGGTGGTGTCTTCTTTGCAAAAAGGAGAAGTTTTGAATTTTTGCTCGAAGTTTCGAAGAATATAGGAGAAGGACACAGCCTTCCGATGCTGGAAAAAGCTCTATCTTACAGGGGTTTTGGAAATGGATTGATGAGGAAACCTTTTCTGGAATTCAAGGACGAATCAAAAACTTTGAAATATACTGTGGGAAAACTGGAAGATACTATTGAGCAATTCGATAGAGCAAAAAAAATTAAAAAAATTGACATTTTTGTATTAAAGTGATATTATAGTTGGGCTGACCGATAAGGTCATTGTAAAAATTTTTAAGGAGGAATAGTTCTATGAGAGGTACAGTAAAGTGGTTTAACCCTAAGAAAGGCTACGGTTTCATAACCAAAGATGAAGGTGGAGACGTATTCGTTCACTACTCAGCAATTTCGATGGATGGCTTCAGAACGTTGCAGGAAGGTCAGAAAGTGGAATTTGACATTCAGAACAGTGAAAAAGGGCCACAGGCTGTTAATGTAAAGGTAGTATCGTAACAGCGTAGCCAAAAAGGGGAATTTAAAATCCCCATACAATAAAAAGGGGATAAAAAAAGGGCCGATTTCAATCGGCCCTTTTAGTTTTTTAATTTTAATTATTTTGCGTAGGCTACACTTCTTCTTTCTCTTATCACCGTGACTTTCAATTGACCGGGGTAATCGACTTCTTCTTCTATCTTTTTGGCAATTTCATAAGCCATCTTGTCTGCCAGCGCATCATCGACTTTGTCTGCTTCCACGATTATTCTAACTTCTCTACCTGCTTGGATAGCGTATGCCTTCTCAACATTTTCAAAACTGCTGGCTATTTCCTCAAGTTTTTCGATTCTCTTTATATACATCTCAAGAGTTTCTCTTCGTGCACCTGGTCTTGAAGCTGATATTGCATCGGCTGCAGCCACTATAACCGCTTCTGGTGAAAGTGGTTCTACCTCTCCATGATGATACTGTATCATGTTCACTATATCGGGTTTCTCTTTGTATCGTTTCGCGAGTTCGCCGCCGATAATCGCGTGCGAACCTTCGACTTCATGGTCAACCGCTTTGCCTATATCATGTAAAAGCGCTGCACGCTTGACTTTTCTGACATCCAGATCGAGTTCTGCAGCCATCAATGCTGCAAGGTGTGCTACTTCTATGGAATGTTGTAGAACATTCTGACCATAACTGGTCCTGTATTTAAGTCTTCCGAGCAGATTTACAAGTTCCGGATGTAAACCACTGACTCCAACGCGCAAAACTGCATCCTGTCCAGCTTCTTTTACAGCACTTTCCATTTCTTCTTTTGCTTTTTCGTACATCTCTTCAATTCTTGCAGGATGGATTCGACCATCAGCTACAAGTTTTTCAAGAGTCAACCTTGCAACTTCTCTTCTCAGTGGATTGGTACATGATATGGTTACAACTTCTGGAGTGTCATCGATTATCAAATCTGTCCCTGTGAGTTTTTCAAAGGCCCTTATGTTTCTTCCTTCTCTTCCTATTATTCTGCCTTTCATATCTTCTGAAGGCAGACTAACAGTATCTATCGTTAATTCAGCCGTATAATCTGCTGCATAACGCTGAATGGCTGTGGATATGATCCATCTTGCGTATTTTTTTGCCTCTTCTTCGTAACTATCTTTTATTTCCTTGTATTTTTTTGCCAATTCCAGATTGTATTCCCTTTTAGCTTCTTCCAGAACTATTTCTCTTGCCTGCTCTGGGGTCAGCTCTGCAATTTCATACAGAAGTTTCTGAGTTTTGATTTTGTCTTCTTCTATTCTTTGTTTTTCATGTTCAAGATGTCTTTTCAGTTGCTCGATTTCTGTTTCTTTCTTTTCAAGATTCTCTTCCTTTTTGTTGAGGTTTTCCTCTCTTCTGAAAAGTCTTTCTTCCTGTTCCTTGAGTTCTCTTCTGAGCATCTTTGCTTCTTCTTCAGCTTCCATCTTTATTTTCTGTGCTTCTTCTCTTGCTTCGATTTGGTAGTTCTTTTTGATCTCTTCAGCTTGCTTCTTTGCAGCGTTTATTATATCTTCAGCATTCCTTTTTGCGTTGGATAGTTGCTTGTTTATCTGATTTTTTGAGAATAAATATCCAATGAACAGCCCGGCTGCAAAAAAGACTGCTCCAATTACAACAGTCATCACTGTCATATATTTTCCACCTCCTGATTTCTTCAGTTGTCAAAGAGCGATTCAATGGCAGATTCAATAGAATAATGATTGAAACCTCTTCTAAGCAACTTTAAGTATAATTTTCTCTTTTCTTTCGAGTTTTTAAGATCAATCTTTTCTCTGATAACGATTTCCTTTATTATTTTTTCTTCATCAACTTCTTGAAGTACTCTAAAAATAGCTTTTTCAACTACTTGTCTGTCAACTCCAAGTTTCAAAAGTTCCCATTCTATAAATTTTGGACCTTTTTTTTGCAATGTTAGTTTATCGTACGCAAATAAATATGAGAACTTTTCATCATCGATGAACCCTTTTTCTTTAAATTCAAGTATGAGTTCCTCGATCTCTTCTTTTTTGAATCCTTTACTTTCGAGTTTGCTTCTGAGTTCTTTTTCTGACCTTGCCCTGTATTTTAGAAGTTTCAGGGCGTAATTCTTTATATCCATCTTTAGTCTGAATCACCTTCAGCCGCTTCTTCGTCTGCTGAAGGTAAAAGTGGTAATGATTGAGAACTTCTTATCCTATTTTCAAGCTCATTTGCAATTTCTGGATTTGAAACAAGAAATTCAACAGCGTTGTTTTTCCCTTGTCCTAAGCTGATCTCTTCACCGTTCTCTTTTATGTAACTCATCCAGGAACCTTTTCTGACTATAAAATCAAGTGCCAGCCCTATGTTAAAAAGCTCGTTCTCTCTGACAATGCCCTTACCATATAGAAGATCGATCACAGCTTCTCTGAACGGTGGAGCAACCTTGTTTTTAACAACTTTAACTCTCAATTCGTGCCCAACAACATCTTTTCCTTCCCTTATAGCTGAGCCTCGATGCACATCCAGTCTGACAGACGCGTAGAATTTCAAAGCTCTTCCACCTGTTGTTGTTTCAGGATTACCAAAAGCTATACCGATTTGCATTCTCACCTGGTTGATAAATATCACTATGGCTTTTGATTTACTTACACTTCCCGCGAGTTTTCTGAGTGCCTGCGACATAAGGCGTGCCTGAAGTCCAACCTGCATATCTCCCATACTTCCCTGAAGTTCAGCCCTCGGTACCAGGGCAGCTACAGAATCTACAACTATCAAGTCAACAGCGTTACTTCTTACGAGTGTATCGACTATCTCAAGTGCCTGTTCACCATCGTCAGGCTGAGATATAAGTAGACTCGAAACATCGACACCTATGTTTTTAGCGTAAATAGGATCAAGTGCATGTTCTGCATCTACAAAAGCTGCTACACCTCCCATCTTCTGAGCCTGTGCTATTGCATGAAGTGCGATGGTTGTTTTTCCACTACCTTCCTGACCGTATATTTCTATGATTCTTCCTCTTGGGTATCCTCCAACTCCAATAGCGAGATCAAGTGACAGAGAACCGGTCGGGATTACTTCAACGTTCTGAACCACGTTATCTTCACCAAGTATCATTATTGAACCCTGACCGAAATCCCTTTCTATTTTTTTTATAGCCTCTTCAAGGGCTTTTTTCCTTGGGTTTTCATCAACCCTTTTATTTGGCACAAAAATCAACCTCCCTCAAATTTTATTTCTGAAAAGACACTGTAAATAGGACCATCTGGTGTCAAAACAGAGGAATACACATTGATTCCATCAACAGGCAAAATTATTGTTTCATATTCAAGGTCAGAAACCAGACTCTTCCACTTTGGTGGTACGGATTTTACTCTACCGATTGTTATATGTGGTGTAAAACTATCTGGAAATTCGAAAGAGAATTTTCGAAGTTCGTTCAAAATTTCCCGATAAAGCATCAGAAGTCTCTGATCTTCTTTAACACCAAGCCAGAAAACTCTCGGTCTACCATTCCTGCCCCTGAAATATCCAAAGCCCCCTACTTCCAGATGAAAGCTTGGAAAACCAAGAAGCCTTTTTTTCAATCTTTCGCAAATCTGTGAAGCTATTTCTTCGGTGATCTCACCCAAGAAAAAAAGTGTCAGATGAACATTTTCAGGTTTTACCCATGTTGCTATAAACCTTCTTCTTGTAAGTTTTTCAACTATGCTCTGGGTTATCTCTCTAACTTTCTGATTGGTTTCAATGGCGATAAATGTTCTCATGTTAATTCGCCCCTTTGATAACGTGAATATTTCTGAAAGTATAGTTGATACCTGAAATAACTGTAAACAGAAAACTCAACCATACCAGAATAGTTGATACCAAACTTGTTTGCAAATTTATGATTCCGTGTATGAACAGAACTATGATAAGGACAACCTGTGAAACGGTCTTAATTTTTCCAAGCTTATCTGCAGCTATGACTATTCCCTTTTCTGCTGCTATCATTCTTATGCCATTGACTATTATGTCCCTGACCACTGTTACTATGACAAACCAAGAACCAAGAAATCCAATATCCATGAAGGCTATCAGAGTCGATGTTATCAAAATTTTGTCCGCCAGCTGATCTATGAATTTTCCAAGGACTGTTACCTCGTTCATTTTTCTTGCGAGATATCCGTCTAAAAAGTCTGTAACACTGGCGAATATGAACAAAGCAAACGAGATATAGAACTCGCCAAAGCTCATTAAAACGACTATGGGAACTGTGAGTAGAACTCTCAAAATAGTTATTTTAGTTGCAAGAGTTATCTCCAATTTTTGGGATTCACTTCTCATTTTACAATACTCCCTTCAAGATCGACTCCATACAGTGATTGTATTTCCACATTTACCCAATCACCTTGTAAAAGCCTGTTGCAATTTTTTATATATACATATGTGTCAACCTCTGGAGCATCCATATAACTTCTCCCGATGAAACGATTCGTTTCTGAATCAAAAGTTTCCACAAGAACTCTGAGCCTTTTACCGATATTTTGGGATTGAACTTCCTGCAAAAAATTAGCGGCAAAGTCGTTGGCTCTTTCAAATCTTTTTCTTACAACGGAACGTGGCACTTTGTTTTTATAAGTACTTGCAAAAGTACCTTCTTCATTTGAATATGCGAAAAATCCAAATCGTTCAAATCCAATCTTTTCAATTGCCTCAAGCATCTCTTCGAAATCTTCTTCTGTTTCTCCAGGGAACCCGATTATGAAACTACTTCTCAATACTACATCTGGAATTTCTTCCCTTATAACTTTGAACATCTCGAACAGTTCCCTTTTACTTTTAATTCTTCCCATATTTTTCAATATTTTATCACTACCATGTTGAATTGGAATATCGAGGTAATGGATCCATTTTTTCAATTTGGCCAGCTCTTTCACCATATCCACAGTTATATGATCCGGGTGCAGGTACATTGTTCTTACCCAGAAATCACCATCTATACTGTCTATCTGTTTTAAAAGCTCAAGCAGAGTATTTCCATGACTATCTCTGAACTGTGTTATATCCTGATCAACGAGGATTATTTCTTTTTTTCCGTTCTTTACCAGTATTTCTATCTCTTCAATGATATCCTCCAGTTTTCTGCTGAGGTGCCTGCCTTTGAAACCTGGTATTGAGCAAAAAGCACAGTTCCTATCACAACCATCGCCTATTTTGACGTAGGCAAAAGGTTCTGAACCGAGAAAACGTCCATGAAAATCTTTTTGAATGGTCACCGGGCTTTCACATGATAAAACCACTTTTTCTTTGCTGGCAAGTTCAGTTGCTATGAATTCAAGATCACATAAACCTATAACTCCATCAACTTCAGGTATTTCTTTTAAAATCTCTTCGAAATATCTCTGTGCCAGACAACCATATATGTAAACTCTGAAATCCTTTCTCTCTTTTTTCAACTCCAGAAATTCAAAGACGACCTCCAAAGATTGCTTTTTTGCCTCTGTTATAAAAGCACATGTATTTACAACCACATCGGTTGCATTCGAAACATCTTCAACTACTTCGTGTCCTTTAACTTTTAAAAGATGTGCCAGGACACTACTATCGTATTCATTTTTTGGACATCCAAGTGTTTCTATAACAAACTTTCTCAAATTGAATTCCTCCTGAGATGTTCGCGTCTTTTGATTATGTATAGTTTTCTTATTTTTTCAAGTTCTTCTTGATATTCTCTGTCTTTGTAGTTGGGATACGTATAGTCCAGCGCATGGAATTTACCGTTTAAAAACATCAGTGTAACTTCAGCATATATACCTTTTCCCAGATATATTCTATTTCCCCAAAATTTAGTTGATGCGAGAACGAACTGCACCTGATTGACGTAACCTGGATCTATGTTTACCTTTCTTCTCCCACCAATTGAGAACCCTTCTTCAATCGAATTAGTCTTGAGTTTTATGTTCACAATCTCCGTTGGATAAATCAATTCTTTAAAGCTCAGGAGCTTTCCAAATAGTCTTTCTCCAATTTCTCTGGAATAGAATTTTGTGTATTTGCTGAAATCGAGAGCTTTGGAAATATAATCTATGTAACCAAACTCTTTTTCAAGAGTTGGTGTCAAAGTTTCCAACGTTTCATCTATGTTTTCAGAAAAAACAAACATAACCAAATTAGCGTATTCCGGCCTCTTTGGTTTTCCCACTGACTTTCAACTCCATGGTAGAATTTTTTTCGATTAATTATAACACGTTGAAGGGGGATTTTTTATGAGAAAAAAAGCGGTCATAATAACAACAGGTGACGAGATCTTAGAAGGGCTAACTCTCAACACCAACCAGCAATATATCTCTATGAAACTTAACGAAATAGGAGTGGAAGTGATAAGAGCCGTTTCAGTTCCAGATGATCTGTCAGCAATTTCCAGAGCCGTTAAAGAAGGGATGGAAGATTCTGATTTCGTGATAATTTCAGGTGGATTAGGTCCAACAGAGGATGATCTCACACGCGAGGCCGTGGCTAAAGCACTCGGTAGAAAATTATCGATAAATGGAGAAATGCTTGAAGAGATAAGAAACAGATTCAGAAGAAGAAACATAGAACTTTCTGATAATACAAGGAAACAGGCAATGCTTATAGAGGGAGCAAAGTTTCTGAAAAACGATGTTGGTAGTGCTCCAGGTCAGATGATTGAATATGAAGGGAAAGTTTTGTTCATACTTCCTGGACCACCAAGTGAATTGAAACCGATGTTTGAAAATTTTGTTGTTCCGGTAATAAGGAGTAAAATAAAAAGTGATATGAATGTAAAAATATACAGATTTTCTGGAATACCAGAGGCGGTTTTGGAAGAGGCTATACACGATATAATCTATAATAATGAAGGAATAAAAGCTTCAACAACTCTCGATGGTTTCATCGGTCCTACAATCAGATTGACTTACTCAAGGAATCTGGAAGAAGAGATTGTCAAAATAGAAAAAGAAATCGTAAGCAGAGTTGGAGAATATCTTTACAGTATCGGTGATAAGAGACTCGATGAGGTGGTCATAGAAGAACTCTTGAAACTCAACACAACCATAGCAACCGCAGAATCCTGCACAGGAGGGCTTTTGTCAGCAAAGATCGTTGATTATCCGGGAGTTTCGAAAATTTTCAAAGGCGGTGTTGTATGTTATTCGAATGAATCAAAAATCAACCTTCTTGATGTGGATGAAGAGGTTCTTAAAAAATACGGTGCAGTGAGTTCCCAGACTGTTGAAAAGATGGCTGAAAATGTCTCAAGAAAATTTTCTGCAGATATAGGTATAGGCGTCAGTGGAATAGCAGGTCCCACCGGTGGAACAGAAGAAAAACCTGTTGGGCTGGTTTACATAGGAATACATTTTGAAAACGCAACCAGAGTTTTTGAGAAAAGATTTTCCGGTGATAGAAATTCCATAAGATGGAGGGCTGTTTACAGTGCCTTTGATGAGTTGAGAAAGATTCTGCTTTCAAGAAAGAAGGGATAACTTGAAAGAGCAGAGAAATTTAAGAAACGTCTGGGTCATATACGTTCTGGTGGCACTTATAATCCTTGGTGCCTTCATAACATACTGGAGATATCCAAGAACATTGACCATAGGATTTCTTGAAAGACTACCATTTGATATAAGTCTTCTTGGAACAAGAGAAGCAGTCATAGACGGATTTGAAAATCTGAAGAATGAAAACGATAACGTTCATTACAAACTGGTGATAAAGGACTATACGAACTATGTGGAGCTTCGAGAAGCTTACGAGGAACTCGCATCGGATAAAAAGGTGAAAGCCATCATCGGACCACCTTATTCATCTGATGCTAAGGAGATAGTTGATATAGTTGAAAAATACGGAAAATTAACTATTTTGCAAGGTATAACCAATCCAGATGTTCTCAAAAGTTCACCTTACTTTATTTCCACAGGAATATCAGACGATTTTCAGATAGAGGCAATAAAATCCTATGTGAAGAATATGGGATACAAAAAGGTTGTGATAGTGAAATCAAGCTCTAACCCTGTTTATACAGATTACGTGGCATCTAACCTTGAAAAAGATTTGAAAATCTCTGGAATAAACGTTCAGATGTTCACGTATTATTCGGAGAAGAAAACGCAGAATTTTTACAGTGAAATTACTCCAGATACAGAGCTTGTAGTTCTAATAGCACCTATTAACGAGAGTGCTATAACGGTGAGTAATCTGGATATCAATGGTGAATTTCTTCTGACTGACTGGTCTGCTTCAAGAGAAATCGTGAGTATCTTGGGACTTAAGAGCGAGGGAATAAAATTGGTCTCTTTTTGTCCGTACGATCTCCTGAAAAAAAGTCCTTACGATAATTATGCTTATCTTGCGGCGTTCGAAATTGTGGGAATGTTGAAGGAACTTTTTTCTAATGGATCAATTACAAATCCTGTGGAAACCTTCACGGATTATGAGTACAAGGGCAAATATATCGACCTGAGATTCAAAAACGGACTTTTACTGAATGACGTATACATCTGGAAGGTGGAAAATCTTAAAATAAAAGATTACATGAAATTCTCT
>JARRBB010000015.1 GCA_029981435.1 Thermotogaceae bacterium
AGAATAGTGGAAAGCATAGACGAAGATGCCCTTGAACTTCTGAGAAAATATCACTGGCCGGGAAATGTCAGGGAACTTGAAAATGTCCTTGGACGCGCGATAATCAACATGGACTACGATGAGAAAAAAATAATGAGACATCACATTCCTCCATTAGCTTTCGAAAAAAACATTGACAAAGCCATTCAGAAGCTCAAATTAGATTCTTTGAATCTTAAAGATGTTATTGAAAGTGCCGAAAAAGCTGCAATAGAAGCCGCGTTAGAAAAGACCAACGGTAACAGAGAACGTGCGGCAAAAATACTCGGAATAAGTATCAGAAACCTTTATTACAAGCTCAATAAATACAATATTTAAATAGATTCATTACTTTAGTTATCAAGAGTGGGGGTAATGAATGAGTTTTCCGAGCTTTCAAGAAAAAGTAAAGTATTACCTTTTACTTTTTTAATATCACTTGTTATGTTTGCTTCAATAATGATCACCTACAGAGTTTTGACCAACCCTGAAGGTTATTACATAAAATCCTGGAATCTGTTGGATGAATATGGAAATTCCGTAGAAAAACTCGATGGTAGGTTCTATAAAAGTTTGAAAGAACCCTCAACATTTCTTTTAATAACTGAATTTGACAGCTCATTGTTTTCTGGTCATTTAAAAGGTGTAGAAAAATACCTCTATATTCCCCAAGTTTTTTGTTCTGGTATTTCAATTTATGTTGATGGCTCAAAAATCCATGGTACCGATTTTGGAAAAAAATTTACAGGTTTTTTCTGGTATCAGCCAATCATAGTCGAGCTCCCAGAAAATTTCAGCAGTATTTCTATTGAAATAAGCGGGGTTTATGGATTAGGAATTGAGCTTGGAGCATACATAGTCCCTCATTCCGAAGCCGGCAAATTTGCATTCTTATACTTCCTGATGAGCATTTTTCTCCCATTTACTGTGGGAGTAAGTTTTGGTATATCTTTAATCCTGGTTTTAATGACATTTGAGATCAAATCTGAAGTAAAAACAGCGTTTCTTTTTTTAGGAACCGCAGGTATTTTGAGTAGCGTTTGGCTTTTCGCTTTCTTTGATTTTCCATTTTTTTCATCGGTAGTGTCTCTTTTGTTTTTCAGAAAGTTTTTCGCAAGTCTCGGATATTTCTCAATGATGTTTTTCATAGCAGGTATTTCAAAATTTAACCCTTCCCAGAAAAAAATAGATGTTATTTTCATTTTGCTCAACCTTTTTGCAGGCGTTACTTTGCTACTTTCCCAAAATTTTGAAATATTGGAGAGAGTGATTAACATAGCTGCTCTGACAACGTTCGCGGACATAATCTATCTTTTTCCAAAATTCCTCAATTTATACTCCAGATATCTTTTTGGTTTCTACATGTTCTTTTTGATGTCTTTATTACACGATGGAATTGTTCTGGCATTTGGATTAAGCAGAAAACTCACGTTGAATTATGGAATAATGTCTTTAGCTCTCGGCTTTGGTTATATTTTGCTTTCTCAACACAAAGAAATCCTGGAAAAACTTTCTAAAGCTTATATTAAAAGTTTAATAGATCCTCTAACAGGTGCGTATAACCGTGGAATTCTTTCAGAACTGAAGTTGGAAAGCGAGAGCGTTTTTATCTTTGTAGATCTCAATAATTTCAAAATGGTAAACGATTCCTTTGGACATGAAAAAGGAGATTTTATGCTGAAAGAATTGGTCAAAAGAGTCAAAGAAAATATAAGAAAGACGGATTTAGTTGTAAGAATGGGAGGAGACGAATTCTTGATAATTTTGAAAGGATGTAATACAGAAAAAGCTTATGAAATAATTCAAAAAACTCATTCTGAGTTTGCTCAGAACTATCCATACCTTCCAGCTTTTTCATACGGAATCGCGCCACTTGAAAAATCAATAGAAGCTACCATTATAAAAGCTGATGCTCTGATGTATAAAATGAAAGAATCAGAAAAAACAATCAAAGAAAATAAAACGGCTTTTTAATACGTTAGATTTCGCCAACGAATCAAAAGCTATTATTGACATAGAAGTTCTAAAATGATAAAATCCAATAGCGGACGGGTGCGTAGCTCAGCGGGAGAGCGCTTCCTTCACACGGAAGAGGTCGCAGGTTCAATCCCTGCCGCACCCACCAGGTTAGGATTTTAATCGGGCCGTTAGCTCAATAGGTAGAGCAACTGATTCTTAATCAGTAGGCTGCAGGTTCGATTCCTGCACGGCCCACCATAACTTTGTGATAAAGCAAAGTAGAAGCCACCCGGCTTCTCACCTTGGGGTATCGACCACCAAGGTTAATAGTTTTGAAGGTTTGAAATGCGGGTGGTTTTTGCCCGCTTAATTTTTTAAAAAGGGGTGGATAAAATCAAGGAACTGAATCTCAAGAGAAATGAAGAGATAAGAGTACCAAAGGTTAGATTAGTAGATGAAAATGGTCAGATGATAGGAATTATGCCCACCAACAAAGCACTTGATATTGCCCGGGAAAAAGGTTTAGATCTTGTTCTGGTGTCGCCGAATACTGATCCGCCAGTTGCAAAAATAATGGATTTTGGAAAGTACAGGTATGAAGCAACTAAGAAATCCAAAGAAGCTAAAAGTAAGCAGAAAAAGACTCAGTTAAAACAAATGAAGTTCAGGCCAAAGATCGATGTTCATGACTATCAGACTAAATTGAAGCATTTGAGAAGATTTCTTGAAGAAGGGCATAAAGTTAGAGTCACAATCATGTTTAAAGGAAGAGAGATGGCATTCACCGATAAAGGTAAGGAGATACTTGAAAAGGTTGCCAACGATCTCAAAGATATAGCTGAAGTCGAAGGGAGTCCAAGATTAGAGGGCAGAGATATGTGGTTGAATCTCAGACCGAAAAGTCAGAAAAATTGAGCTAACGAGGAGGTAAATAAAAATGGCGAAGCTGAAAATGAAAACTAAAAAGAGTGCCAAAAAGCGTTTCAAAGTCACCGGAAGTGGTAAGATAATGAAAAATCACTCTGGAAGACGCCATTTTAATGAAAAGAAAAGAGGTAACAGAAAAAGACATCTGAGACATAAAGAAGTTGTCAGTGACGCTGATAAGAAGAGAATAAAGAAAATGCTCGGAATATGATTTGAACTATGATCAGGAGGGATCAACATGAGAGTAAAACGTGCAGTAAACGCTAAAAAGAAAAGAAAGAAGTTTTTAAAGGCCGCAAAGGGCTACAGAGGTGCACTCAGCAGAAGATATAAACTTGCAAAGCAGCAATATTACAGATCAGGTGAATATGCATACGCTGGCAGGAAAGAGAAAAAGAGAAATTTCAGAAAATTATGGATAACAAGGATAAATGCACTCGCAAGACAAAACGGATTGAAATACAGTCAATTCATACATGGATTGAAACTTTCCGGAGTCACTATAAATAGAAAAATGCTGGCTGATCTTGCGGTTAACGATCCTGCGGCTTTTACAAAATATGTTGAAATAGCCAAGGAAGCTCTGAATGTAGAAGTGTCAGCAAAATAAGATCTTGGTTTTAAAATAAAAAAAGCCCTATCTGAATGATAGGGCTTTTTTTATTTTAAACCATACTTTTAAGTAATTTCAGAAGCTTTTTTGCCTGTTCCAACGTCTTATTTATATCTCCAGAGGTATCTATTACATAGTCAGCGAGTTCTAACCTTTTTTTTCTATCCATCTGATAATTGACGATCCTTTCCGCCAAGTGAAAAGGTATTTTGTTTCTTTCGGCAACTCTTTTTATCTGTACCTCTTTTGGTACATCGGTAATCACAATAAAGTCGAAATCTTTCGTCAACCCAAGCTCAGGAATTATAGCACCCTCAACAACTACGATATTTTCATCATTCAATTCCCTTATTTTTCTCCACAACATATTTATCATTTCTGGATGGACAATTTCGTTCAATTTTTTGAGATTTTCTTTGGAATCAAAAGCTATATTTCGTAGTTTTTTTCTGTCTATGCGGTCATCTTTTAAAATTTCTCTCCCAAAAACTTCCACAAGTTTTTTCTTAACATTTTCCAGTTCAAGTGTTTCATGCCCAACTTTATCAAGATCTATAACGGTGATACCGCTTTTTCTAAGAAATTCTGCCACTGTCGTTTTACCTGTCCCCGCGCCTCCTGTCAATGCTACAAGCAACAAAGAGCATCATCTCCCGAAAAGTTCTGAAAATCTAATGGATTCAACCTTTCCAAGCATATCTATATAAGGTACATTGTACATGATACCGTTTGGAGATTCGTTGTAAAAAGGCCTGTTGCAGTGATCGCAACCACTGGTTAAAAAGGCATTATTAAATTCTTCAGAATATTCAACTTTGAAACCTTTTATCTCCTCGTTCTGAAATAAGATGGCATCCTCTTCGATATTTTTTTCAAAGATCAGAAATCTCGCGAGCTGTATTCTTCTGTAAGATTCGAGTGAAGGACTTGAATAGGATTCAAGTTGAGTCCCTTTCACAGGAGTGAATGCAAAAAGCGCAACTCTTATGTTCAGAGATCTCATGAAAAACATGAATTCCACTGCCTGTCTTTCAGTTTCACCGAGACCTATTATCAGATGAGTCGAAATTTTTCCTGGAAAGGCTTTCGCAGCATCAATCAATAATTGAATATGTCTCCGCCACGAACCACCCTTGATTTTTTCGAACAGTTCTTCTGTTGCAGTATCAGTGGCGATACCAATTCTATGCACTCCAAGATCGAAATATCTCTCTATCTCCTCAAAATTTTTCGGTCGTACCGATATAGACAGAGAAACATTGAATTCACTTAAAATTTTTATAGTTCCCACCAGTTCCGCTTCGTAATTTTTACTTGAGATCACCTGAACACAGAAACGCTTTAATTCTTTTCTATCGACTGTTTTCAATCTTTCTTCTACCAATCTCAACGGAAATCTCGGCCAGGTAATCCTCGACAATTTCAAAACATTGGCTCTTGAACTTCGGGAATGCGTGCAAAATTTGCAGTCGTAAACGCAACGTTGACCAACCATAAAGTAAAATGTAGGAAGGGGTCTGGAAAATTTGAAATCAACCAGTCCAAGTTTAGATGCGGTGGCGAAAGAAACCCCTATTTCCATTTAATCCGCTCCTTAATTGACAATTCAAGTTCATCGATCAATCTGAAAACTTGATCAGCTTTTTCTACTAATTTTAATCTATCCCGGAAATATTTGGAACTTTTCAAATTTTTTGAAAAGGCGATACCAAATGCCTTGTATTTTCTAACTCCACGTTCTTCTCCATAGAAGTCAAGCATATTCTGGAAATGTTTTCTCATCATCTTTATAACCTCTAAATCGTCGTATTCCTTGATTTTTCCCTCTGTAAAAAAAGCGTGGAGCTGCTCGAATATCATTGGTCTTTCTCTTGCTCCTCTCGCAATTAAAACACCATCAAAACCCATTTGCAACGCCTTTGCAACTGCTTCTACATCAAAGATATCTCCACTCAGAAAAACAGGTATTGACAGTTCTTCCTTTATTCTATAAGCGAATTCCCAATCTGCTTTTCCGGAGTAACCTTGCTGAACCGTTCTACCATGAATTGTGACAAGATCAACACCGATTTCCTGAAGTTTCAAACACACTTCCAAAAGATTGTCCGTTTTTCTCAATTTGAAAGAAACAGGTATACTTATATTTTCCTTCAAAACTTTAGCAATATCGTACAATTTTTGAGGCTCTTTCAATAAAGCTGCTCCAGAACCTGTTTTCATAACCTTTCTAACAGGGCAAGCACTGTTTATGTCTATCCAAAACGTTAGGTTCTCAATTCTTTTGGCGGCTTCATATATGATTCTGTAATCGCTTCCAAATAACTGTATTGCGGTTCTTGGTTCATCTGGTTTGGGTAACATATCAAGAGTTTTCGGATTTTCTTCTATTACAGCTCTCGCATTTATCATCTCTGTAAAACAAAAAGGAGCCTTGTATTCATAGCAGAGTTTTCTGAATGGATAATCGGTGACACCTGCCATCGGTGCAAGACCGTAAGGAGTTATGTGATGATCTCCGAGTTTAACCATTTTCATTCTTTCGAATATACCTCCAGAAGTTCTTCGATTATAATGTCAGGTACAAATCCTCTTACAGATCGTCCTTCTTTCAATCTTTTTCTTATATCACTTGATGATATCTGTATTAGAGGAAGGTTTAAAGCAACCAGACCGCCTTCAAGTTTCATTTCAGAAGGAAAGTGATATCTTGGATAAACGCAAACCGTTGCTTTTTCAAGAATTTCCTGATATCTGTGCCATTTGTGAAACATCTCCGCCATATCTTCACCTATGAGAAGATAAGGTTTTTCGCCCGTTTTTTCTATGAAATGTTCAACAGTATCTATAGTGTAGGATAACCCACCCTTTTTTCTCTCAAAATCACTCAAATCTATCTTTTGAATCCCTTCAAGACACTTTGAAACCCATTCGTATCTTTTTTCAAAAGGTGCAAGATTTTCCGATGACTTGTGAGGAGGTTTATAAGCCGGAACTACAAACAATTTATCGAGATTCAGATATTCAAGTGCAAGCTGAATTATTATTATGTGTCCATTGTGAATAGGGTTGAACGAACCACCGAATATCCCGTATTTCATCTATATTCAAACTCCCTGTCGCCTATTATCACAGTATCTCCAGGTTTAACACCGAGTCTTTGAAGCTTCTTATTGAGACCAGATTTTTCAAGAATGTTCATGAAGTATCTCAAACCGTCTGTATAATCCATCCTTATCTTCTTCATAAGTCTTATCACATCGTCCCCTACAACCTCAAAAACACCTTCGTCTATTTTTCTAACCTCAAAATCAACGTTCTGATAAGCCTTTATACTGATACTATCAAGTGTGATGGTTTCTGCTGTTTCCTTCTCCACATCTTCTTCATGTGATTCTGTAGTTTTTTCTTCCTCAAGTAACTGCCATATTCGGTATTTCAATTTATCGAGGTTTTCACCGGTTAGTGCCGAAATAAATATTATTTCCCTGCCAATATCCTCGAAAAATTTTTCGAATTTTTTCAAATAATTTCTATCCATAACCATATCAAGTTTATTACCAACAACAATTTCCCTTTTTTCTGCAAGAAAAGTGTGGTATTTCTCAAGTTCTTCTCTTATATCTTTATAATTCTGAATAGGATCGCTACCATCTAACGGCATCAAATCTATAACATGAACGAGCAGACGACATCTTTCAACGTGTTTAAGAAAAACATCACCAAGTCCCACACCTTTATGGGCACCTTTTATAAGTCCAGGTATATCGGCTATAACATAACTTTTATCATGGTCTATTTGAACTACACCAAGATTTGGAACAAGCGTGGTAAAAGGATAATCGGCTATTTTAGGTCGGGCATTACTGAGTCTCGAAATTATGGACGATTTCCCGACGTTAGGATAACCTATTAAAGCCGCGTCGGCAAGCAATTTGAGTTCAAGAATTATCCACCTTTCTTCACCGGGATCGCCATTTTCCGCTATCCTCGGCGCTTGATAGGTAGGAGTAGCAAAATGCGCATTTCCCCTTCCACCTTTACCTCCACGTGCAACGCAGACCATCTGTCCTTCCTTTTTTAAGTCGGCAATAACTTCTCCAGTTTGTGCATCCTTCACCACAGTCCCAACAGGTACCTCTATGATAAGGTCTTCTCCGCTTTTTCCGTATCTTTTTCCACCTTCACCAGGGCGTCCATTTTCTGCCATGAAATGTCTTTTGTACTTGAAATCTATAAGGGTATTTTTACCCGATGAAGCTCTTAGAAAAACACTTCCACCGTCACCGCCGTCACCACCATCAGGGCCACCCTTTGGAACGTATTTTTCTCTTCTAAAACTTATAGCACCGTTTCCACCTTTTCCCGCTTTCACAAAAATCTTCGCATAATCCACAAAATCCAGGTTCATGAAATTTCAGATACCTCCAGGAATTACTTTATTTTTATTATTTCAAGTGTTTCACCATTGGGTCCTTTGAAATGGCAGTAGGTTATATTCCCTGCTTTGTTCAGATCAGTTTTCAACTCCACACCAGCGTTTTTAATCTTTTCAAAAGCCGCTTCTATATCCTCTGGTTCAAATGCTATGTGCACATTGTCGTTGAATTCAACTTCCTTACCTTTCAAATCCGCCGGTGCTATCAATTCTATAAGAGAATTACCCGTTGAAAGAAATGCTATATCAGAATCTCCCGCCATAAATCTCTGGTTGACCTCTAATCCTAACACTTCGCAGTAAAAATCGATACTCTTTTCCATATCACCAGTTATAACCGCAACATGATGCAACTTCATCCACAACACCTCCGGTTTTTTTATTAAAATTCGTCTAACTTAACTTTAACTCTGGTACAAGATTTGGTGGTCTCAGACCATCAAGTGCAGCAATCACATTTTCTACAACCATAAGAGCCATCTTCTCACGTGTTTCGACAGATGCACTGCCTATGTGAGGAGCAAGAACCACGTTGTCCATTTGAAGAAGTTCTGAAGTTACCTCAGGTTCGTTTTCGAAAACATCAAGGGCTGCACCCTTGATTTTTCCAGATTTCAGAGCATTGACAAGTTCTTTTTCGTTTACAACAGGTCCCCTTGAGGTGTTTATAAGATAAGAACCATCTTTCATGATTTCAAATTCTTTTCTGTCGATCAAGTGATAGGTTTCTTTCGTCAAAGGGGTATGAATGGTTATGAAATCCGAACTCTTCAGCAATTCTTCAAGTGAAACATAGGTAGCGTTCAACCTTCTTTCAAGTTCCTCACTTTTTCGAGTCCTGCTGTAATAAAGAACTTTCATGTTGAATCCCAGAGCTCTTTTTGCAACGGCCTGGCCAATTCTTCCAAAACCTATAACACCCAGAGTTTTGCCAAAAACATCATCACCAAGTAAAAGCTCTGGCCGCCAGCCCTTGAATTTCCCTTCTCTAACGAATTTATCGGCTTCAACGATTCTTCTTGCTACACTCAACAGCAAAGCCCAGGCCAAATCTGCCGTTGTTTCGGTTAGAACATCCGGTGTGTTTGTAACAAGTATGCCTTTTTGCTTAGCATAATCCACGTCTATGTTATTGTAACCGACAGCGTAGTTAGCGATTATTTTCAGATTCTTAAGATTGTCAATCACCTCTCTGTCTATAGTGTCTGCAAGTAAAGTTATCAAGGCATCAGCATCCCTCGCCAATTCGATTATCTCTTCCTTTTTCAAAAGTTCATCTTTTTCATTAACGAAAACTTCAAAACGTTTTTTTAACTCCCTCAAACCAATTTCTGGTATTCTGTAAGTTACAAAGACCTTCATACCAAATCCCTCACATCAACATATTTTATTCCGATTTCTTCACATGTGGAATCGTAGTGCGAATCGTTTCCAATCATCAAGCATTCTTCGGGTTTTGCTGAAAGTTTTTCGCATATTTCTTTGAAATATCTTGTGTCTGGTTTGCAATATCTGGAATTTTCCATGTGCGTTATCAGCAAAAACTCCTCTGGTTTCATGCCACTCCATGAGAGTCTTTCAAGGATGGCTATTTCAGGAAAAACAGGGTTGGTTGCAAGTATCAAACCTTTCCCTTCTTTTCTCAACTCCCTGAGAAATTCAACAAGTTCACGATTTGGTTTTGCAAGTACTGAGAGCTTTGGAAATTCTTTTTTATAAAACTCTGTGAACTTTTGTTCGAGCAACGTCTTTTTGTCCTCAAATCCCAGCTTTCTAAGCAATACATCAAAAAACCTATCGTAATTGCTGGTTTTACCATCTGGATTTTTTGTTATTTCCTCTATACAGGACATTATTGTGTAGAAAAGATTCTCAGGGTTCAAATAGTCTTTCATATGATCCTGCAACATTTTGAAATATTCGTTCGCAAATTTCATTTCATCCATTTCTATCAGTGTTCCATCAAGATCCGTGAGTATGTAGTTAAATTCACTCACTACTTCCTTCATTCTTTTCCTCCTCTACTACTTCAAAATCTATTTCCATCCTGATCTTATCAGCAGAAACTACACGTGCTTTGATTTTATCACCAAGTCTGTAAACCTTTCTTGTCCTTTCGCCAACAAGTATATTTCGCTGTTCATCGTATATGAAATAATCGTCAAGGGTGGAGATATGAATGAGACCACTTATTGCTTTTTCCGGTATCTCTACAAAAAGTCCGAATTTGGTTACACTCGTTACAACCACATCAAAAACTTCACCTATATGCTGTGAGATGTACTCGACTTTTTTCATCGCAACTAAATCCCACTCTGCTTCATCTGCTTTTCTTTCCCTTTCAGAACAATGTTTTGCAACAACAAGAAGTTTCTTTCTAACTTTTTCGAGCTGTTCTTCCGATAATTTTTCACTTTTAAGGAACTTCTTGAGTAATCTGTGGACAACAAGATCCGGATATCTTCTTATGGGGGAAGTGAAGTGAGTATAAGAATACGATGCAAGCCCAAAATGGCCTATGTTCGTTTCAGAATAAAGTGCACGTTTCATGGATCTCACGAGCAATCTTTCAACACTGCTTCTCAAAGGGTGATTTTCAGTAGCTTCAAGAAGTTTTTGAAGTGCTCCTGGATGTATCTTCTTTGGAAAAGTGGCCTTTATTCCCAGAGCACTCAGGTACATTTTCAATTCCATTATTTCTTCTGGTTCGGGCTCTTCGTGAACCCTGTATATAAAGGGTAGATCGAACTTATCGAAAATTTCAGCGACCGTCTCATTCGCCTTTATCATAAATTCCTCTATCAATATTTCGGCTATTCCACGTTTACGTGGGATGATATCAACGGGCCATTTTTTATCGTTCAAAATTATCTTAACTTCATCACTTTTTATGTCTATTATTGCCCCTCTTTCTTTTCGTTTGTTTCTAAGTATTCTCGCAAGTTCAGCCATCAATCTGAGTTTTTCAGAAATATCTCTTCCAAGTCTTTTTTCAACTTCCTTATCATTATCTTCGAGCAATTGGTTCACTTCAGTGTAGGTGAGTCTTTTTACACTTCTTATAACTGATTCACTTATTTCTTGATTAACCACATCTCCCTTCGGATTTATTTCCATTTCCACACTCATTGTCAACCTATCCTTGCCTTCGACAAGGCTGCAAATACCGTTCGATAGTTTGAATGGCAACATCGGTATCACTGTATCGATAAGATAGACACTCGTACCTCTGTTGTAAGCTTCCTTATCAAGTGCAGAGTTCTCTTTTACATAATGCGAAACATCGGCAATGTGAACGCCCAGAAGATAATTATCGTTCTCAAGGCGTTTTATTGAAACTGCATCATCAAAATCCTTGGCATCTTCTCCATCTATTGTGAAAACGATCTCGTTTCTGAAATCCTTTCTATCCTTTACATCCCTCTTGTATACCCTCGTTGGAATCTTCTTTGCTTCTTCAACAACATCTTCAGGGAATTTCTCTGGAAGGTTGTGTTTTACCATAACTATCGGCAGATCGTTCCGCGGATCGTTAACATCACCTAAAACACTCACTATTCTTGCTTCTGGATTTCGAGATTTTGTAGGATAATTGATCACCTCTGCGACTACCAGCTGTCCTGGATGTGCTCCACCAAAATTTTCGCTTGATACGTAAAAATCATAAGTTACTTTCGGATCCACCGGTACAACGAAACCAAAAAGCCCACGGGTTTCAAATACGCCAACGACTTTTTTAAGGGCTCTTTCCACAACTTGTAAAACCATTCCTTTTTTCAGCAATCCCCTGCGCCCCACTATCTCAACAACCACTTTGTCTCCATGCATTGCGTCTTTGACATTTTCAATCGGCACGAACACACTTTCACCATCTGGTGTGGTAAGATATGCAGCTGTTCCACGTCTTGTGAATTCAAGCTTTCCGAACACTAAATTATCACCGATCTGTCTGTACCTACCACGTGAATCTCTGAAAATTACGCCTTCTTTTATCAATTCTTCAAGAATCGCTCTCAACTTCTTTTTCTGGTCTTTTTTCATTATCTTAAAAGTCCTACACAGTTCTTTCAAAGTTGAAGGTGAATAGTCGGGACTTTTCATAAACTTCAAAACACTTTTCTTAGAAATTTTCATACTTATTCCTCCTGTCGATCAAACACTCTCTTCGATTTTCTTCTTTTCAAAATCCAGTTTTTCCATCTCATTAAGAATTTCATTCTCAAGTCTGTCTATCTTCTCAATCTCTGAATGGATCTCTATCAGTTTCTGATAATCACGTTCATGATATAACTTTTGGTTGAGTTTTTCCCTTTCATCTGCGAGCTTTTCTATCAGTTTTTCCAACTCTTCGAATCGTTCGTTTATCTTTTTCAACCTGTTTCTAAGTTTCTTTTTTTCATTATAATCGTTTTTGGAATCGTTTAATTTATCGATAGTGTCATCTTCTTCTTTCATCAAAAATTCAAGATAATCTTCCAGTTTATCAATTTCAGTCACGCCATTTTCATTCAAAACTATGTATCTGTTGCATACCTTCTCTATCAAATATCTATCGTGCGAAACTATCAATATCGTTCCTGAATATTCCGATAAGACATCCTCAAGCATCTGTGTTGTTGGAATATCAAGATGATTTGTAGGTTCATCCAGAATTAAAAAGTTTGGTTTTTGAATCAAATTCACCGCAAGTGAAAGCCTCAATCTCTCTCCACCACTGAGAACCTTGACAGGTTTAAAAACATCTTCACCGACGAATCCAAATCGTCCAGCGTACGCTCTTACTTCATGATCATTCCAGTCAGGTGTTAGAAGTTTTATAACGTCGAAAATGTTGTCGGCTGAAAATATTTCGTTGTGATCCTGAGTCAAAAAACACGGCTTTACATTGTGCCCTAAAGTGACTTTTCCAGAATAATCGATTCTTCCAGTTATGCATTTGAGGATTGTCGTTTTACCGGCACCATTCCTTCCAAGCAAAGCAACCTTCTCTCCGGAATGAATTTCAAAGCTCACATTCTCGAAGATTTTTTTGTCTCCGAAACTTTTTTCAAGTTTTTCAACTTTCAGAACAATTTCGCCACTTCTTTCAGGTTGTGGAATTCTTATATCTACAGTTTCCCAATCTTCTATCAAAACATGCGATTCCATCTGCTTGGATAATTTTTCGAAAGCCTTTAACCTGCTTTTTCCAACCTTGCTGAGTTTCTTATCGCCGGTTTGAAGAAATTTCCTTGCCTGTTCTTCGAGTCTGTCAAGTTCTTTCATTCTGTTTTGATATGTTCTCTCAAGCTCTTTTTGTAATCTCTTTCTGTTTTCTACATAACTTTCATAGTCTCCTCTGAACTCAAACAACTTTCCATTGCTCACTTCCCAAAAACGCTGGGCAAAACTTTTCAATATGTATCTATCATGACTCACCATCACAATGGCACCACTGAAGTTTTTGAGATTTCGCATGAATATCTCTATACCTAAAAGATCGAGGTGATTGGTTGGCTCGTCGAAAAGCAAAAGGTCATAATCAGAAAGAAAAAGTTTGGCAAGTGAAATTCTCGTCAGCTCTCCACCACTGAAATATCTCAATTTCCTTTTCCAATCTCCTTCTTTTATACCAAAACCTTTGAGTAAACTCCTCACCCGTCTGTCAACAGTGGGATCGTTTTCAGGAAGGTCAATTTTCATCCATTCAAAGAGTTCTACATCCGTATCCTTGACTCTGAATTGATCCTGGTAACCTATTTTTATTCCTTTTTTTCTCTCTATGTACCCCTCGGTTGGATTCAATTCACCGTACAGTATCTTCAAAAGAGTGGTTTTCCCTGAACCATTTGGACCAACGAGGGCTATTCTTTCTCCAGGATAGATAGCCTGATTTAAGTCTTTTAGTATATAACCATTACCGTAATCAAAACCAACGTTTGAAAGTTTTAAAAGCATTTTCAAACCTCCTTTGGAAATTATATCACGATTTTCATGATAGAATTGTATTGGGAGGATTGATGTAGATGATAAATTTCTTCAGAAATTATCTGAAAGAGATTCTTGCTGCTTTTCCAGCGGTTTTGTTTGCAATCGTCATACACGAAGTTTCACATGGTTACGTGGCGTATTTACTCGGTGATGACACGGCAAAAAAAGCAGGAAGGCTAACTCTAAATCCATTGAAGCATCTTGACCCCATTGGTACTCTGATGCTCGTGATATTTCATTTTGGATGGGCAAGACCCGTACCTGTTAACTTTTGGAAACTCAGAAAGATGAAAAGGGATATAATCCTTGTATCTTTGGCGGGACCTGCTTCAAATTTCTTGACAGCATTTCTTGGTGGAATAGTTTTCTTTAAACTAAGGCTCTTCAGATTTTCTACCTTTTTTGGTTATGGACTGCCGGCCGATCCGTTCATTATGTATCTGTGTGATGTGATGGCTTATCTGATGTTTATAAACCTTGTTCTGGCCATTTTCAATCTGATACCAATACCCCCCTTAGATGGTTCGAAAATAATAATGGCACTTCTCCCTGAAAGATACATGATGTGGTATGCAAAATACGAAGTTTATGGTACCATAGTCCTGCTCGTACTGGTATTATTCGGAATAATGCAAATGATAATGAATCCTGTGTTGAATTTCTTCATAGACACCCTCCAGAAAATGTTTTTAAGATAGGTGGTGAAAACTTGCTCAAAGTTAATTTAAAGCTGATTGGATCACCGGATAGAAACGTTGTCGATTTTTTCCTTTCACGTGTCAAACCTGTGGAAAACGAATATGAAATACTCATAACAGATGATGAAAAGAAGATATCTGAATGTAAAGTCACTGTTCTCACGTCTGAAAATTTCGCTATAATCTATGAAAACTCGGAAGAAATAGCCAGAATCAAAATAAATGCAGATACTATACCATTCATGTGGGCCTTTGGAATAGAAAGAGCAATGCAAAAAAGATTTGATGAGCTTTTCTGTGATAAGCTATCAAGTAGGAAGATGGTGAGTGGGGTTTTACAATCCATGGTAGTTTTGCGTGAAGTAGAAGACAAAAACGGTCTGAGTCATTCTCAAAGGGTAACGAATCTGCTGCTTGAACTGTCTGAAAGACTTGGGTATCCAAAGGAGAAGAAGGAATTTCTCAAAGAATTCAGCATGCTGCACGATATCGGTAAGATAGGCATAGAACAACTAATGCTGTATTCACCTACAAGAATAAGAATATTCGAAGATACTGGAGAAGATCACACAGTACTTGGCTCGGTCTATCTTGCAACCATACCCGTTCTGGCGGATCTTGCTCCACTTGTAAGATCGCACCATGAAAGATGGGATGGTAAGGGATTTCCAGATGGATTGAAAGGAAAGGAAATACCATTTGAATCACGTATGCTTGCAGTGTGCGACTGGTACGATACAGCTACAAATTTTGTGATGTCCGAGATATACAGTGGAATTTTAGAACCTGAAACCGCTCTCAGATACATTCAGATGGACAGCGGAAAGGCTTTCGATCCGGAAATAACGGAAGTTTTTATAGAAATGATGAAAGAAAAATTAAGAATATCTAAATAAATTAGAGGTTATAGAAATGAGAAAATCAAAGGTTTTTCCTTTGATTATTTTAATCATCAGCATCGGTATCATCAGTTTTTCTATGAAAATATGTCTGAGTCCCGGTGACTGGCTGGAATTGAATGGGAAATACGATTTGCCGGGTGCATATATAAAAGATGGAAAGACTTTCTGGCGAATAGATGCGCATTTTGAAAGTACAGCACTCGAATACAAGGGAATAAGCATAACCATCGAATCGTCTGAAACAATAGGGGACGATGCAACTGTTCTATTTGTTGATGCCGGTGAAAATGAAGAAAGGGTCTGGGGATATTTGAAAAAATTGTTGAAAAGTTCAAAGAAATTTGTTTATATATGCGTATACGATATAGATTATTCTCCTTTTGTACGGGAGTTAAAAAATATCAAAAAAAATGGTGTGGACGTGAAAGTGATATCGGAGTTGAACAATAAAAATCCTTTTTGTGATGAGTTGGGTCTTGTGTACGACAGTAATCCAAAACTGATGCACAATAAGTTTCTTGTGATAGATGGATATGCTGTTGTAACAGGGAGTCTAAATTTTACACAAAATGGCTTCAAGAAAAATAACAACAACGTTGTTGTAGTCTTTTCAAACGAACTGGCCCAAGAATACATGGAGGAATTTCAAGAGATGCTTGACGGTACCTTTGGTGGTGGAAAGTTCAGCCCTGTTTTGATAAGAACAGATCTTGGAACAATTCAGCCAATTTTCACTCCTGATGATAAGAACGCAACTGAAAAGATAGTGAGTTTGATCGATCGTGCCATTAAATCCGTACATGTGATGATGTTTGCTTTCACATCCCGGGATATAGCTATGGCACTTGTCAGAGCCAGAAATAGAGGACTGGATGTAAGGGTAATAATGGAAGGGTTCCAAGCTTCTAACAGATGGTCTGTTTACAGTTTTCTCAAAGACAATGAAGTACCCGTGATCCTTGACAAAAATCCAGGTGTTTTTCATCACAAAGTAATGATAGTTGACGGGAAGTATACACTGACTGGCTCATTTAATTATACAAACTCTGCACAGAGATCCAACGATGAGAATTTTTTGATAATTACCGATCCATCCATTTCAAAAACTTTCGAAAGGAAGTTTGAATACTACTGGCAGAGCTGGTCAAAAAATGATCTGCAATAGGAGGGTATGCATTAATGGTAAAGGTTTTGAGGTTTTTCTTCGTTTCCACAGTAATTTTTGCGGTGCTTTTCTTTGTATTTTTTAACCTTTATCTCAAGGCTGCTGTGAATGAAAATAAAAATATAATTGTCGCTTCCCAACAAAAAATTCAGGAGCTTGAAGAAAAAAATCTTGAACTTCTTCAGAATCTCAAGCAGAAAGATACGGAACTTGAAACGTTGAAACAGCGTTATGAAAAAAGAATTTCAGAGCTTACTCAAATTATTAAAAATAAGGAAGATGAAATAAATCAACTGAATTCAACTGTAGAAAATCTAAAAAGGAAAATTTCCGAGTCTTCCGAGTCTAATGATTCACAAAACAACGCTTATATTAATCTCATTTTAGGTGATATCGAACTTTCAAAAGGAAATTTTGTAAAGAGTGCGGAGCTTTTCGAGAAAGTGGACTTGAAATCCCTGTCTCTTGGTGGGCTCGAAAGTTACTACCAGAAGAGAAAAGAATATTCTTTTGAAAAGGCTGGAAGGGAACTTTATCTGAAAGGACTCGAAGCCTCAAAATCTCAAAAATACCAGGATGCGATAAGATACTTCTTGGAAAGCTCAAAGTATTCCAGTAAGGACATTTATTATTTTGATGATCTTCTGTATTATCTTGGACTTGCATATTTAAGAATAAACAACACCATGGAGAGTCTCAGAACTTTTGAAAGACTACTACATACCTATCAGTACTCTGATTATATCGATGAAACTATCCTGAAAGTTGCACAAATATACGAACAGCTTGAAGATTTTGAAAACGCGCTTTTTTACTACAAACTTCTTAAATCATACGGATACCAGGATGTCGCTGATAAAAAGATAAAAGAAATAGAAGCGAAGTTGAAGAGGTGATCGATTTTGAGAAGACTTTTTGGAACAGATGGGATAAGAGGAATTGCAAACAAAGATCTGACAGCTTCTATGGCATTGAAGCTTGGTTATTCCGTGGCCAAGACTTTGAGTCAAACAGAAAAACCCATTCTCATAGCACGCGATACTCGAAACTCAGGTGAAATGTTAGAGCATGCTATAGCAGCAGGGATCTCAAGTGCAGGGAAAGATGTTGTGCTCTGCGGAATAATTCCAACACCTGCTCTTGCAATTTTGAGTAAATTGAAAGGTGAAATAGGAGTGATGATATCGGCTTCACATAATCCACCCGAATACAATGGAATAAAAATCATATACAACGGTCAAAAACTTCCCGATGAGATCGAAGAAAAAATAGAGGAAGTTTATTTCAACGAAGACTTTAAACTTGATCCTTACATCATTGGCCGAATAAAAGTAGATGAAATGTTGAAAGAGGAATACATAGACTATATTGTTAAAAATGTCGCAAACGATCTTAATTTAAACGGTCTGAACATACTTGTTGATCTTGCAAATGGGGCAGCTGTTTCAACGGTTACCGAAGTTCTCAAAAGGCTTGGCGCAAATGTTTATGAATTATCTGCAGAATTGAACGGTGATAAGATAAACGTGGGTTGCGGTGCAACAAATCCAGAGTACGTGAAGTCTGAAATCGGTCCGTTGCACGATATAGCTGCAAGTTTCGATGGCGACGCAGATAGATGTGTAATGGCAAATTCTGAACTTGTAATCGATGGAGATTACATAATGACCATAAATGCACTTTACATGAAAGAAAAAGGGACTTTGAACAAAAATACTCTGGTAACGACCGTTATGAGCAACTTTGGAATGGAAAAGTTTTTAAACGAAAAGGGTGTAAAGGTAGTCCGAACAAAGGTAGGAGACAGATACGTCTTTGAAAAAATGGTTAAAAATGGTTACAATCTCGGCGGCGAACAATCTGGCCATGTGATCTTCATGGATCATTCTCCAACAGGTGATGGTCTAATAACACTTTTAAGGACTCTCAAGGTTTTCACAGAGAAACCAGAATTGTTCAACAGCGTCCTGAAAAATATGGAAAGACTTCCACAGTTCTTAGAAAATGTCAAGGTTGACGACAAACAGAAAGCCATGGAATCTCACGAACTGGCCAAAAGAATGGAAAAAGCTAAGAAAGTTCTTGCTGGAAATGGAAGGATTCTTGTTAGGCCTTCGGGTACTGAAAAACTCATAAGAATAATGGTAGAATGTGAGGATGAAAATCGAGCAAAGGAGATAATCGATTACATCAAGGAGGCGATAAAAGATTTTTAACAACGGTGATGTCATACACATAAAGGGTGCTCGAGTTCATAATTTAAAAAACATAGATTTGAAACTTCCAAGAAACAGGTTGATAGTTATCACAGGATTGTCTGGCTCAGGCAAATCATCTCTTGCTTTCGACACAATATACGCAGAAGGTCAGAGAAGATACCTTGAATCTCTTTCTTCTTATGCCAGACAGTTCCTTGGTGAGCTGGAAAAACCTGATGTTGACGAGATAACAGGCCTTTCACCTGCTATAGCGATTCAGCAGAAAACCGTCTCGCACAATCCGCGTTCAACAGTTGGAACAGTAACAGAGATATATGATTATCTGAGATTACTTTACGCAAGGATTGGCAGACCTCACTGCCCAAATTGTGGAAGACCTCTGCAGAAACAAAGCCTCGACGAAATAGTTCAGAACGTCTTTTCGAATTTTTCAGAAGATTCAAGAATATATGTCTTTGCACCTATTGTTTTTGAAAAGAAAGGAGAATTCAAACGAGAACTTTCGACTTTGAAATCCAAGGGATTCATTAGAGTAGAAATAGATGGGGAACTTTATTCACTTGAAGAAGATGAAATTGCACTCGATAAGAACGTAAGACACACTATAAAACTGCTTGTTGATAGAATGAAACTCACAAAAGAAAATATTTACAGACTCAGCGATGCGATTGAAATCGCTTTAAACGAAGCAGATGGACTCGTAGAAATAAGAGAACATGAAAGTGGTAAGTCAGAATTGTTCAGCGAAAAACTTTCCTGTCCTGTTTGTGGCGTTAACATTCCAGAGATAACACCCAAGCTTTTTTCTTTCAACAGTCCATACGGTGCATGCCCAAAGTGTTCGGGACTTGGATTCACTCTGGAATTTTCGCCTGAGTTGATGATAGATGAAGAACTTTCCATAAGAGAAGGTGCAATAATACCGTATCGCGGAAGTGATACATACACATTTCAGATGATAAAAACGATTGTTGAACATTACGGTGGTTCTGTTGATGTTCCTTTCAAAGATTTGCCAAAGAAAGTGAAGAATGTCATTCTGTATGGAACACACGAAAAAATAAAGAGAAGATACGAATTCGAGAACGGAAGTTATGAGGTAAGTAAACCTTTTGAAGGTGTCGTGAACAACATAATCAGAAGATACAGAGAAACGCAGAGTGAGGATGTAAAGCGATGGATAGAAAACAATTTCATAGTCACTAAAACCTGCACAGAATGCAATGGCAGACGTTTGAAGAAAGAGGCTCTGGCAATTAAGGTAGGAGATTTAAACATATCACAGTTGACACAATTGACTGTAAAGGATGCCTATAAATTTTTAGAATCCCTGAAATTAACGGAGAAAGAAGAAAAGATAGTATCAGAGGTATTGAAGGAAATAAAAAGAAGATTGAAATTTCTAATAGACGTTGGATTGGATTATCTGACACTTGCAAGAAGTGCAGCAACACTTTCAGGAGGTGAGTCGCAACGGATCAGACTCGCGACACAGATAGGTTCCAAACTTGTGGGAGTACTCTATGTACTCGATGAACCAACCATAGGACTTCACCAAAGAGACAACACAAGGCTTATAAATACTCTTAAAGAACTGAGAGATCTGGGAAACACCGTCATAGTTGTTGAACACGACAAGCAAGTGATAGAAAATGCTGATCATATAGTCGATATAGGTCCCGGTGGTGGTGTGAACGGTGGAGAAGTAGTTTACTCAGGTGATGTAAAAACACTGATAAATGATCCGAGGAATTCTCTGACCGGAATGTATTTGAAAGGAATCAAAAAAATACCATTAAAAGAAAAGAGAAGAAAGGGCAATGGAAAATTTTTGACAATCAAAGGCGTCAGGCACAACAATTTGAAAAATGTAACCGTGAAGTTTCCGCTTGGCACATTCATATGTATAACAGGTGTTTCGGGCTCTGGAAAATCTTCATTGATAACAGAAACACTCTATCCTGCCTTGAGAAATTACTTTTACAGAAGTCACATGCCAGTTGGTGAGTACGACAAAATAGAAGGCCTTGAAAATATTGATAAAGTCATTGCAATAGATCAATCCCCAATAGGAAGAACACCCCGCTCAAATCCTGCGACTTACACAAAGGTTTTTGATCACATAAGAGACCTTTTCGCCATGACACCGGAGGCAAAGGCTCGTGGATACAAAAAAGGCAGATTCAGTTTCAATGTCAAAGGTGGAAGATGTGAGGCGTGTCAAGGTCAGGGAACAATAAAGATAGAGATGCATTTTCTACCTGATGTATATGTGGAGTGTGACGTTTGTAAAGGAAAGAGATATAATAAAGAAACGCTGGAAGTAAAATACAAAGGAAAAAACATCGCAGATGTTCTTGAAATGACAGTAGATGAAGCACTTGAATTTTTCAAAAACATAAATCCGATAAGAAACATTCTTAAACTTTTACAGGACGTTGGACTTGGATACATAAAACTCGGTCAACCTGCCACAACACTTTCAGGTGGAGAAGCACAGAGAATAAAACTAACATCAGAGCTCAGAAAAGTTGCTACCGGAAACACCCTGTACATACTGGACGAACCCACCACAGGATTGCATTTTGAAGATGTAAAAAAATTACTCGATGTCCTTGAAAGACTTGTTGAAAAAGGTAACACGGTTGTGGTTATTGAGCACAATCTTGATGTTATTAAAAACGCAGACTACATAATAGACCTTGGCCCTGAAGGTGGAGAAGCCGGTGGCGAAGTGGTTGTTTGTGGTACTCCTGAAGAAGTTGCAAACTGTGATAGATCTCACACCGGTAGGTACTTAAAAGAGGTTCTTGAGCAGGAACATGATTTCTCTTTTGAGAGGAGTCGATAATTATGCAACACAAAAAAGACATTCTATCTAATATGTTGAAAAAAGATAAGATAAAACTTCATTTTCTTGAAGATAATAGAGACTACACTGTTGATTATGGGACAAGATTGGAGCAGTTCGTTGAAAAATATTCTGAGTATCACAAAGGTCCAATACTTGCTGCAAGGTTCAACAACAGTATTCTGGAACTTTCAAAACCCGTTGAATGGGATGGAAGTATCAAGTTCATAGATATAAGCGAACTTGATGGACTGAGGATATATCAGAGAAGTCTGATCCTTTTAGCCAATGTTGCAATAAAAAGGTTGTTCGGTGATGATAAAAAAATGATAGTTTACCATTCTATAGGAAGGAATCTTTACTGCGAAGCGCCTGGTTTGGAAATAACGGAAGACTTTATTCGGAAAATAAAAGCAGAAATAAAAAAGTTAGTCTCTATGGATTTACCAATAGAAAAGATAACGGTTGAGAAAAACAAGGCAATAGAGTTTTTTGAATCTCTCGGAGAATACGATAAGGTAAGACTCTTCAAATACAGAAAGAAAAAAACGGTCAAACTCTATAAACTGCTTGATTACGTGATGTATTTCTACGGTTATGTAATACCCAGAACCTCTTTTATCAGGGTTTTCGATGTAAGAAAATACAACAAGGGATTCATCTTGATGCATCCTGATCCTAATGTGCCTGATAAAGTCACAGAATTCGTTGAAATACCCAAACTCACATCTATTTTTCTTGAGTATGAAAAATGGGCTGAAATAATGGGAGTCAGAAGTGTTGGAGATATAAATCAAATAATTGTGGATAAGAAAATCAGGGATTTAATAAGCGTTGCTGAAGCTCTGCACGAAAAGAAGATAGCGTTGATTGCTGAACAGTTTATGAATTCTAAAGCGAGAATAATTTTGATAGCTGGACCTTCCTCATCTGGAAAAACAACCTTTTCCAAACGATTGACTTTGCAACTCAGAGCAAACGGTTTGAAACCCGTTGTCATATCCCTTGACGATTACTTCGTTGACAGAGACAGAACACCTTTAGATGAAAACGGAAAACCTGATTTTGAATCCATATACGCACTCGATCTGGAACTTTTCAATCAAAATATGCTTGGCCTTTTGAATGGTAAAGAAGTAGAAATACCGAAATTTGATTTCAAGACTGGCAGACGTGTATGGAAAGGAAAAAAACTGAGAATATCTTCGGATCAACCGTTAGTAGTCGAAGGAATACACGGACTCAACGAATTACTCACAAGCAGTATCCCAAGAGAACTCAAGTTTAAAATATATGTCAGTGCTTTAACACAGCTTAATATAGACGATCTGAATCGAATACCAACTACAGATACAAGAATAATAAGAAGAATGGTCAGAGACGAAAAATTCAGGGGTCACTCAGCACTTGACACACTCAAAATGTGGCCGAACGTAAGAAAAGGAGAAGAAAAGTACATATTTCCATTTCAGGAAGAAGCAGATGCCATGTTCAACTCTGCCCTGATATACGAACTTGCTGTATTAAAACTTTTTGCAGAACCTTTGCTTGTACAGGTGAACAATTCAGAACCTGAATTCTCTGAAGCAATGAGATTGCTGAAGTTTCTGGATTACTTTTTACCAATTACAGATCTTGATGATATACCTAAAAACTCAATACTGAGAGAATTCATTGGAATGAGTATATTCAAGTATTGATAAAATGTCTGGAGGAAGAGATGAGAAGATTCAAGGTAATTTTTCTAATTTTTTCATTTCTAACGGTATCCTTTTTTGCCTTTGATGTTAAAATCGGTCTTTCACAAAATAACGGACCTTTTAAAAACGCAAAAGAACTTATCGTCGAGGCAAAAGACTTGATGATAAACGATGAACTGAAACTTCACGACAAAATTAAGATCAGGTTTTCCGATGGAAAACTGCTTGTATTCCAAAACGAAAAGACGATTTACAGGGGAATTTACATCAAGATTTCTACAAATTCTAATAACCTTAAAATTACAAGGACGGACAACAATTACAGTATGAAACTTCCTGGATATCTGATCCTTTTTCCTTCAAATTACATACAGATTATAAACGTACTCGATATTGAAACTTACGTATCTCTTGTTATTCCATACGAAATTGGAAACGCTCCATTCGAAGCAATAAAAGCCCAGGCAGTTATATCAAGAACCTACACTCTCCGAAACCTTGGAAGACACTCTGATGAAGGTTTCGATCTGTGCTCCACAGTTCACTGTCAGGTTTATAAGGGAATTCCAGCTGTGAACATCACAAAGTACGTTAACGCCACCCATGAAACTTTCGGTGAAACCCTTTTGTACAATGGAAAACTTATAGATCCTGTCTTTTCAAGTAACAACGGTGGTGTTATTGCCTCTGCTTCAGAGGTATGGCGGGGTGATTACCCTTACATCCTACCTTTAAACGATGTCGATGAAAACGGAATACCTTATGGTGCCTTCTCAAACAGTTATTCCTGGATCGCTGAAATTCCCAGGCTTGAACTTTTCAGAAAACTTTCAGAAAATCCGGCTTATTCCCCGGGTGCATACATCTCCTCCATCGAAGTTCTTGAGAGAGGCCCTTCTGGAAGAGTGACGAAGATCAAAATTAAAGGTGAGAATGACATCGAAATGACAGGAAACACTTTCAGATTTCTTGCCGGATTAAGAAGTACTCTTTTTGATTTGGAATATGTACCTTCAACGGATAAGTTCATCTTCAAGGGCAGAGGTTGGGGGCACGGTGTTGGACTATCCCAGTGGGGCGCAATTGATATGGCAAGCAGAGGAAAAAAATACACAGATATACTACACCATTATTTTCGTGGCTCATATCTGAACGGCGGACTCAGAGTAATCGTGAATAATTTCGATTCTATTAAAGATATAGAGGTGGCTCTGTACATTGACGGAAAGAAGTATCCTGTTAAAAAATTCGAGACGATAATACCGAACATTCCGGCCGGTTTTCATGAAATCAAACTGAGCTCTTCGAATGTTATGTTCAAAGATATCGTTAAGAAAGTTTTTGTACGTGATGAAAAAGGCACAACTGTGCAATTTGATTTAGATATAAGCAAAAAATCACCCGTGATGCTTGAGAAGGTTGATACAGTATTAACCTCAAAAGATTCCGTGAATTTGAAACTCACTTTCCTTGATTCAAACAGGATCGAAGTTCCGTACAGAGGGAAGATAAGATTTGTGAGTGAAAGTGGTACAACAAAAGTCTTTAAAATAGAAAATTCCCTAAAATCCTTTCAGATTGAACTGAACCTCAAAGAAGGTGAAAATCTATTCAAAGTTATCCCGGACGAACCTCTAAATCCCGTGTGGCTCAAAGTCGTGAAAAATACCTCCAGTCCTATAGAACCAGAAGTTTCTTTCGAAAACGTTTCAAAAGGTATAGGAATAAAGATCCTAAATTTGAATAAAGACATTTTAAAAACTATAATTTACAGAAAAAGTTCCATAAATGAAGACTGGATAAAACTGGTTGAATTAGGAGAAAAGGACGACTATTTTTTTGATATAGCCGTTGATGATTTTGGCGATTACATATATGGTATCAGCTTTGTGAACAGATTCGGTTCGGAATCTTCCAAAACCATCATCAGTATTTCGAGAAATTTTGTCCCCCCCGAAATCACTGTTGAAGGGCCAAAAATTGTTCCTAAAAGGATGCCCAATCTACCTGAAAAATACATCGATGTGAAAAGTCTTTTTGAGAACGAACTTTATTACATAGATCTTGACTCATCAATCAATATTGAACTTTCCGATGATGAAAAAGTGCTGGGTAAATCCATTAGGGTTATTCCAGCAAAGGATTCACTGAAAGTTGTGGATAAAGACAAATTTACAACAACCAGTACCGGGCCGCAGATAATATTAAAAGGTGAAAAGAACATGCCGATCAAGGTCAAGACCTCATCGGCTAACCAATTGCAGATCTTAGCTGAGAATAACGGTCAGACCATAAAGATTATATTCTATGAAAAATTAAGGGATTACATAGCGAGACAGCTTAAAAATTTCTGCTTTGAGACCGATCCTCTTGAGTTGAAAAAACTTAAAGCGGTGATTCTGCGAACGAACGTTGTTTATTCACTTTTGACCGGAAGATACAAAACAGACTATTACGATCTGCCTTACGAACTGGATTATTTCAAAATAGGCGGAAATATAGATTTAGTGGAAGCATACAGATTGGTAGATGAGACCGAAAATCTGGTTATAACCATCGGAAATAAAGTTGTTGATGGAGTATTCGTTGTCGATAATGGTGGCTGTATGGCAAAAGATTCTGAAAGATGGTATCTTGCTGATTCTGCTGGTATCAAAACTGATGAAACCCTCTGGACAAAACAGTACAGTTCCGAAGACCTTGGTGAGCTGATTAAAGAGTATTTCATTGATCTTGGAGATATAACGAACATCGAAATAATCTCAAAAGATAAATATGGAAGAGTTTCACATATACGTCTTACAGGAGAAAAAGGCATTTTAAACATTTATGGAGAGGATAGTATAAGATACGCATTGAAATTAGAAGGAAGCATATTCGAAATAATAAATCCGGGAAATATTTTCATTTTCAAGGGTAAAGCCTTTGGAAACTGTGAGGGAATATCACTTAAAGATGCGACAAGTCTTGCAAAAAACGGCGTGGATTACCAGCAGATAATAAAAAAATACTACACAAATTCCAGAGTAACCTCTTTTCAGGGGTTGAGTGCCATGTTATTTTATGAGACAAAAGAAGAATACTTGTTTTCAGAATTCGACGAATCAAACTTTGAAATGGTTTCTTCGAATTCCCAAATAGATCTTTCAAATGTAGAAGAAGGCATCAAATTGACCTATACGCTATTTGAAAATGGGATAGCTGGTATAGGAACAGAAATACTCTTTCTCAACCCTTTCAAAGCTCTCGAACTTGAATTGAAAGGTGATTTATCCGATAATTTCATAAGGTTGAAGTTTGTGGATTCACAGGGTGAGGTATTCTTAACGCCACCCGTTAGAATTTCCTGGGATAATATTGATAAGATAAGTTTTGAAACAGAAAAGCTTGTATATCAAACTTGGAACAACGTCGAAGTGAACAAAAATCCTGATTTTCCAATGATTTTGAAAGAAATATATCTCGTATATTCGAAAAATTCTATAAAAAGAAGTGGAGAAATAATACTCAAAAGATTAAAAATCCAAAATTGAGGGGGAATGACATGTACAGAAGAAAACAGGTGAAGATGAACAAAAGAAAGAACATCGCACTCATAGCCCATGATCATAGAAAACGTGATCTTCTTGAATGGGCCAGATTCAACATGGGAACGCTTTCAAGACACAACTTGTATGCCACAGGGACAACAGGAAAGATGTTAAAAGACGAGCTTGGACTCGATGTCCATCTGTTCAAAAGTGGACCGCTCGGTGGTGATCAACAGATCGGTGCAAAAATCGCAGATGGAGAGATAGACTTTTTGATCTTCTTCTGGGATCCACTTTCACCTTTACCACACGATGTAGATGTCAAAGCACTCCTGAGACTTGCAGTAGTTTACAACATACCTGTTGCAACGACAAGATCAACCGCTGACTTTTTGATCTCTTCTCCACTCATGAGTGAAGAGTACGAAAGGATAGTGCTGGATTATGAAGAAAAGCTAAGAGAAGAAATAATAAAAGCTATTTCTCAAGAAAGTGAGACAAATGAAGATAAACAATGATAAGTTCGAATTCAAACTGGGACTTTTCTTTTTCGTTATCTGGAGTATGGTGGTCGTTTTTTATCTAACCTGGGATGGCTGGATATGGGAATGGAACTATCTTGGATACGAGGGACCAAATCAGCATTTTGATCTCAACATTTTTGATTTGAAAATAGAGCGATTGAACGATGGAGGTATAATTTATCACTCAACAAACAATGTACACAATTTGATTTATATATGTTTCTACGTGTTTTTCCTGGGTTGGTTCGGCCTTATCACCGATTCGAAATGGATTAAAAACGGTTTTTTGGCAACAAGTGGTATATCTTTCATGGCAGCCGTTGCCACGATTTCACCGTTGAAAAATCATATATACATATTGCAAATAGTTTACGACGTGGTTCATGCTTCAGCGATAATCATGGCAATTTACATTTTCAGCAAGGAGAAATTTTCCTTTAAAAAAGGATTGCCTTTTATTTTTTTAACCTGGTTCTTTTACCTGATATCCAGAATTGTACTCGAACCTTGGCCATACTGGAAAGGGAACAAAGACGCATATTACAGCTTGAATCAGGTGAACGATATGCCTTTTTATTTTTATGGCCTCGAATATTTTATCGTGATCGCAGTTATGATTGGCCTGAATCTTTTAATCTATCTAATGTTATCGAGGGTGAAAAACAGATTTCTCAAAGTTTTTATACCCTTTGCCGTGTTTACCATCACTTATTTGATCATCTATTCACTTGGTTTGGTAAATATACCGCAGGTTGATTTGAGAACCTGGAAAAGCTGAGAGCATTTTCAAGAACTTAATTAAAAAACATCATGATACATGGTATCATTCTTTAAGGGATCAATTACAGAGGGGGATTTGATATGTCAGATGAGAGAATCAAAGAATTAGAAAAAAAGATTGAAAAATTAGAAGAGAAGTTGGAAGCGTACAAGAAGCGAGAGGAAGAACTTGAAAGCGTTATAGAGGAATACAACAACCTTGTGAGAAAGCAGTTCGAATATTTCGAAAATTTCCTGAGTGCTCTTGGAAGCAACGAATTCATAGATCCAATGACAAGAACGTTGAAAAAAGAGTTTGCACTTAAATTACTCGATTTTTACCATCAGAGATACTTTGAAAATTCGAGGGAATTTGCCCTTGTCTTTATCGATGTAGACAAATTCGAAGATATCAATACCAGACATGGAAGAGAAAAAGGTGACAGGGTGCTAATAGAACTGGCGAAAACTTTGAAAAAGTGTGTTAGAATACCTCTCGACAGTGTGTCAAGATTCGGCGCTGACGAATTCGTTGTGATTTTGAGTGAAGTTACAAAAGAGCAGGCGACAAAAATCGCTCAGAGACTGCACAAAGAATGTAACAATATCTCAATGAATGAGATTGATTTCAGTGTGACAACTTCTGTCGTACATTTTCCATCCGATGCGAACAATATAAGCGATGCTCTGGAATTGGGTGAGGAGCTTCTCAACCGTTCCAAAGCTGAAAAAACAGGAGGGCTAAAATATCTTGGGTAAATTTATAATAGAAGGTCCTATCAGATTAAACGGTGAGGTAGAAATAAGTGGTGCCAAAAATTCTGCACTGCCAATAATGGCAGCTTCGATTCTTTCAAGTGGTGATGTTAGTTTAAAGAATGTACCAGATCTTGGCGATGTTAGAACCATGATCGATATACTCAACAGTGCTGGATTCAAAGTGAGCTTTGAAAATAACATACTAAGTATCAAAAAAGCGGATAAACTCAACAGCAACGTTCCCTATGAGCTCGTCAGCAAAATGAGAGCTTCCTTCAACGTCTTAGGTCCTCTAACCGTTGTGAACGGGGAAGCAACCGTTGCACTACCAGGTGGTTGCTCGATAGGTGTAAGACCAGTTGATTTCCACATAGAAGGATTGAAAAAGCTTGGTTTTGAAGTAGAACAACAGCATGGTTTTGTAACTGCAAGAAAGCCGAAGAAACTCTCAGGAGATGTCAACATATATTTGAAATATCCGAGCGTCGGCACAACAGAACATCTGATGACAACGGCTACACTTATGAAAGGTTGCAGAGTCACGCTGAACAACGTTGCCCTTGAACCTGAGATAATAGATTTACAGAATTTTCTGAATTCAATGGGTGCAAAGATAATTGGTGCAGGTACCTCAACAATAATAATCGAAGGTGTAGAAAAACTTTCAGGAACCGATTATTCCATAATACCCGATAGAATAGAAGCAGGAACTTTCATAATAGCCATCCTCGCAAGTGAGGGAACAGGGAAGGTAAAGAACGTCATTCCGAGTCATCTGGATGCTCTTTTTGAAAAATTAAGAGAAATCGGTACAAAATTTGATATTCTCGAGCCTCTCAGAGAAGTTCACATCCCCAGAAATAATTTGAGAGAACTCAGTGGAACCGATATAGATATAGAACCTTATCCCGGTTTTCCAACAGATCTTCAACCACAGATGATGGCGTTTCTTTCACTGGTGAATGGAAAATCGGTGATAGTTGAAAATGTTTTCAAGAGTCGATTTCTTCATGTTGACGAATTAAAAAGGATGGGTGCTCGCATAGACATAAAAGGTAATACAGCCATAATAGACGGTGGTGTCAAATACACGAGCGCACCTGTCCAAGCAACCGATATTCGAGCCTCCGCAGCCCTTTTGATAGCTGCGATATGCGCTGATGGTGTTTCAATCATAAACAACATTGAACACATATTCAGAGGTTATGAAAACGTTATTGAAAAGTTTAAAAAACTTGGTGCGAAAATAGAATACATTAAAGAATGAGGTAGAGATCTATATGTATCCGTACTATCTGGAAGCGTATACCAGCGGAAAATTGAGAGAGGTTATCGAGATTCTCAACGAACAATTATCAGAGTGTAGACTCTGTCCAAGAGAATGTGGTGCAAACAGACATGAGAAAGCTGGCATATGTTTGCAGAAAGCCAAACCAAGATTGATAAACTATCTTCTTCATTTCGGTGAAGAACCACCTTTAGTATACAGCGAAAAAAAAGAAAAACGTGGTGCAGGAACGGTCTTCTTCTCAGGCTGTTCGATGAAATGTATATACTGTCAGAACTTCGGATTCAGTCAACTGAACAACGGCAGAAATTTCGAAATCGAGGAGCTTGCAGAAGCTTTCTTAGAGCTCCAGGAAAAGGGGGCTTTGAACCTTGATCTTGTAACTCCAACATCCCATCTTCCATTCATTCTGGAAGCCTTATCGATAGCAATCGAAAAGGGATTGAGAATTCCCATCGTTTACAACACAAGCAGTTATGAAAAAGTGGAAATCCTGAAACTACTCGATGGAATCATAGATATATATCTTGCAGACATAAGGTACACAGACGATGAGATGGGTAAAAAATACTCCGGTGTCGATAATTACTGGAGTACAGCCAGAAAAGCAATATTAGAAATGTACAGACAGGTTGGTCCTTTCAAAGAAGAACCGTTCAAAAGAGGATTGATAATAAGACACCTTGTTCTTCCAAACGATGTCAGTGGTTCTGAAAAAGCCTTTGAGTTTGTAAGTGGAATCTCTTTGAGTATTCCCATTTCTCTGATGTCACAGTATTTTCCTGTTTACAAAGCCCTCAACGATCCTGTAATCGGAAGAAAGATAACAAAGATCGAATATGAAACTGCTATAGAATTCATGGAAAAATACCATCTTTCAAACGGCTGGATTCAGGAATTTGAACTTGACTGACTTCATGCTTGTGATAAGAGGTGCACCAAAGTGGAAGAAAAATTGAAAGAAAATTCTATAAAGAACACCTTCTTTTTTTCATTTGGAACCTTTGTAAGTAGAATCACAGGGTTAATAAGAGATGCACTTTTATCAAGACATTTTGGAGTTTCACCGGAATACGATGCCTTCATGGCAGCGATACTCATTCCTTTCTTTCTAAGAAAAATATTTGCTGAAGGTGCTCTTTCAAGTGTTTTTGTGCCTCTGTACTCAAAGAAAAGAAGCAAAAGTGAAAAGGAAGCATTCGAGTTCGCCTCGAATGTTTTCACGGTTTTTTTTGTTATAACACTGGTTATCGTTATTTTATCCGAACTTTTCACTCCCCAGCTGGTGAGGTTCTTCACTACAGGATTTCGCGATGAGAGATTCGAAATCACAGTGAAACTTTTCAGAATAACCTTTCCTTTTGTCACTCTTGTGAATCTTTGGGCTATAGCGTATGGCATTTTGAACAGCCACTTCAGCTTTCTTATTCCAGCACTTTCACCATCGATTTCTAACCTGACTATGATAGTGGGAATACTGATCTCCCCTCTTCTCACTGTTCCAATTCTTGGCCCAGCTTATGGATTCACAGTTGGGGGTTTTTGTCAATTTGTAATCTTGATCTATTGGTTGAAAAAACTCGGATACTCTTACAGGTTCAAATTTAAATTATCAGAACTCAACGAGTTCTTTAGGCTTTTTCTTTATTCGAGTATTGGATTATCCATAAGTCAGATAAACTCACTTATCGATTTGAATCTGGCTTCAAGATTACCAGAAGGAAGCGTTTCGGTGCTTCAATATGCCAACAGGTTATTTCAATTTCCACTCGGGGTTTTCGGTGTGGCCGTTGCAACCACAGCCTTACCTGTATTTTCCAGGTTGGAAGATCCTCAAAGCAGAAGAGAAACTTTTATGAAAGCTTTCAGAAACCTATTATTTTTCGTTCTTCCTTCTTTTGTAGTATTACTGATACTCAGAACGGACATAACTTCTTTGATATTTCAGGGAGGTAAATTCACCCACGAAGATACACTCAAAACCTCAAAAGTTTTATTTTTTTATCTTCTGGGTATGCCTTTCTATGCGTACTATGGACTTGTTGCACGCCTGCATCAAGCTGTAAAGGATCATCTCACCGTTACAAAAGCAACTATCTGGATGGTTGGAGTTAACGTAGTTTTGAACTTGATGCTTTACAAAAGAATGGGACCAGGTGGCCTTGCACTTGCAACATCTGTTGCAGGAATTGCAGGGGTTATAAGGTTGAACATAAGTTCACTGAAGAAAAAACTCATAGAATTCAAAATGGATAACGAGCTTCTCAAGATATTGAGTGCTAACTTCATCCTGACATTTTCAACGATCTTTTTATCCAGGTACTCAAAAACGAATTCAGGCCTTCTCGTTATACTTTTCTTGCTCGGAGGTATGTACATATTCTTTCTCAAAGTTTTCAAAAACACAGAAAATGAGGAGTTTTTAAAAATTTTCAAGGATCTTTTCAAGAAACGATAAAACTTGCATACCCAACGACGTGTGTTAAATCCCCACTCGTATCTCCACTTGTCGCGTGTTTCAGAAGCTTTGGTTTTCCAAGTTTCAGTTTCAAAACAACCGATACAGGTCCAAAACCACACGCAGTTATATCGTTTTCTTTAACAGCTTTAACAACTTTTTTAGGATCTTCTGAAATAACTGCCTTTATAAATTTCTCGTCCTTTTTAACGGTTATTTCTTGAGATTCGTAATGATTCAAATCCGTTGAAGCAATGATAACAAACTTTCTCTCTGGAAATCTCTCAAATACCTTCTTTATACTTTCTGAAAGAACCTCTGAAAATTCAAGGCTTTGAATCATCATGGTTATCGGAACTATTTCAAAGTCATTGCCGTATATGTACTGCAAAAACGGCAACTGCACCTCAAGAGAATGTTCACCAATATGAGAGGCAGTATCAGGCATTAAATTAACCGAGGATCCAAGCAAAGTTTCCACAACATCTTTTGCAACCTTCAACTCTCCAAGTGGAGTTTGCCAGACTCCCTCAGGCCATACACCTATTTCTGCACCAGCACCAGTATGATTAGGCCCTATGAGAATCACTGTATCAGGTTTTCCAAGTTTCGAAAGTTCAAGATAGGCCCAGGCAGCTACAGGACCACTGTAAATGTATCCAGCGTGTGGAACAATCGCTCCAACATTTTTCTCCAGTTTATTTGTTGGTTTTTCAGGTAAAACCCCGGGCCCTATTCTATTATCGCTGAAACACCATTCAAGTCTTTTCAACAAATCGTCTTTGTTTAAATCATAAAATGCGCCAGCCACAAAAGGGGGGCTTTTCATTTAATTCACCACCCTTGCGGTTATGAATATAACGAGTTCACGTTTTTGATCGACTTTTTTCTTTGTTTTGAACAACTCACCTATGAACGGTAAATCACCAACAACTGGAAGTTTTGAGACACTGTCAGTTTTTACTGTGGTTGTAAGTCCACCGATTACAAATGTTTCACCGTTTTCTATTATCACCCGGGTTGTTGCATTCCTTGAGGATATTATTGGAAGATCTCCCTGTTCAGGACCTGCGTATCTTGTTCCACTTATATCACTTACCTCTGCAAGGATGTCCAGTTCTATCGAATTATCAGGTTTAACTATCGGAGTTATTTTGAGCCTTATACCCGTTTCTATATTTTCAACATCAATCTGTTCTCTTCCATTTTCATCTATGGTCTTTTTGACGTATGGAACCCTATCTCCAACATGTATTTCAGCGGTATTACCACTTATGGTGACTATCTTTGGACTTGATAGAGTATCACCAGCAGAATTATCTTTGCTCGCATTTATATCTATCGCTGCTCCAAGCTGACTGAGCAACAGACCCATCAATTTATCGTATTCAAGTTTGCTAAGTACACCTGTGTAG
>JARRBB010000066.1 GCA_029981435.1 Thermotogaceae bacterium
TCAATGATAAGTGCTATCTCAAATATTCTTTTCCCTGAACTTTATTTAAAAATTCTTGGATTTCTTTTTCTCCTGGAAATGCTTCGTAATCACCTCTTGTTGTTGTAACAAGTGCTCCGGCTACAGAACCCATTTTCAAACAAGTCTGAGTATCTTTACCTTTAAGATAACAAGCTAAAAAAGCTGAATCAAAAGCATCACCAGCTCCAACTTCATCTACAACATTGACTTTAAAAGTTCCCTGATGATACCATTTACCACCATTCCATGCTATGGAACCTTTTTCTCCTAACTTCACAACAAGAGTTTCACAGTTCTTACAGTAACTCTTCAAAAATTCATCTGCCATGTTTTCGATATTGTCGATTTTTTCACCGAAAATAAATTCAAGGTCTCCTTTACCTGTGAAAATTATTTTAGAATTTTCCAGGAATAAATTCAATTTTTCCAGTGCTTCTTTCCTATCTCTTAGAAGTTTTCTTCTTATGTTGGTATCAAAGGATACAATTATTTTATTCTCAGTACAGATTTTTAAAGCCTTTTCACATGCCTTTCTTGCACTATCACTCAGAGATAACGAAATTCCAGATGTATGGAACAAATCGATGTCTTTGAAATATTCATCTTTTATGTCTTCTTCCGAAAGATTACTGAAGGCACTATCTTTTCTATAATAAACAACGTCCACATGTTCAGGTATCGGAAAACCTCTTTGTATAAAGTAAATTCCCGTTGGCTTTGAAGAATCAACCTTTACTGCGCTCGTATCAACTCCTTCAGCTTTTAGAGCCATAAGTATATTCTTTCCAAATTCATCTCCACCTACCGCCGTTAAAACTGCCGAATCTATCCCCAGTCTTTTTACTCCAATTGCAACGTTTCCCTCTGAACCTGCAACGTGTTTTTCAAAATAATTTACATGTCTCAGAGGTCCAGTGACAGTTGAATTGAATTGAATCATTACTTCTCCCATGGTCAAAACTTTCACAAATATCCCTCCAAAATCTATTATCTTGATAACCAGCCGCCATCAACTGCAATAAAAGCACCTGTTATATAGTCAGAAGCATCGCTTGCAAGAAAAACCACAGCACCTTTTAGGTCTTCCGGTTTTCCCCATCTTCCAAAAGGAATCCGTGAAAGTATCTCGGTGTTTCTTTTTTCATCTTTTATCAAGGGTTCTGTTAATTCAGTTTCCATATATCCAGGAGCTATCGCATTTACGTTTATATTGTAGATAGCCCATTCGTTCGCAAGAATCCTTGTGAGCCCAAGCACACCATGTTTTGAAGCTGTGTAGGAAGTTACATTTATTCCTCCCTGAAAAGAAAGCATAGAAGCAATGTTTATTATTTTTCCTTTTGTTCCCTGAGAGATTATCTGTTTTGCAAACGCTTGAGACAGCAAAAAAACTTTTTTTAGATTCAGATTCAACACATCGTCCCAGTCTTTTTCTGTAAAATTCAGCGCAGGATTTCTTCTTATTGTTCCAGCATTGTTAACGAGTATATCAACTTTTCCAAACTTTTCCAGCGTCTTCTCTATTATAGAACCCATATCATCTGTTTCCAGCATGTCCATTTTTATCCAGAGAAACTCACAGCCATTTTCTCTAACGAGCTTTTCTGTTTCCAACTGAGGAGTTCGAGAAACTCCAACTATGTTTGCCCCAGCTTCAGCAAGTCCAACGGCCAATGCCTGTCCTAATCCTTTGCTTGAACCTGTAACAATGGCAACTTTGTTTTTTAAGGAAAAAACATCAAGAATTTTCATTTCATCATCCTTTCATATTATGAAAGCATATTTCTTACTATTATAATTCTCTCCATTATAATACTCTTGTTAACATTTTTGAGCAACTCCGTTTATAAACAATTACGAAGGTTTATTTCAGATTATTCTTGATTAAGCAGAATATATCTCCGTATTTCATTCTGTTTTTGGTATATTTTAGTTCTGATATAATTCAATAAAGTAATAACTAAGGAGTGAATGTATGAATTACGATTACTTTTTCCGGCCTCAATTATTCAAAAATTATCCTGCAAACTGGGAGTACCTTTTCAACAGAAAAGCGCCATTGGTAGTGGAAATAGGATTCGGAAGTGGTGAATATCTGGAGGCTCTTGCCAGAAGAAATCCTGATAAGAATTTTGTTGGATTCGAAAGTTCCCTCACTTCTGTTGTAAAGGCCTTACGAAGACTCACAAGAAATAAAATAGAAAACGTTAGATTGTCTCTTGCTGATGGTAGATTCAGTCTCAGAGAACTCTTTGAGGACGAGAGTGTGGAAAAAGTTATTGTTAACTTTCCCTGCCCCTGGTCCCGAAAAAGGCACGAAGATAAAAGAATCGTAACTCCAGAATTTTTGAGAACACTTGGTGCTGTGCTGGAAGAAAATGGAACATTTGAACTTGCAACTGATGATTTACAGTATGCCGAAAGAGCCAGGGAAATGGTTGAAAAACTGGATTTTTTAGCTCTTGAAGAGTTCTTGATAAATCCTGATAGAGAGATTAAAACAAGATACGAAATAAAATGGTTGAAATATGGAAGAAAGATTTACTTTGTCAGAATAAGAAAAAAATATACAATAAAGATTGAAAGAATATTGGAGGGTGAATCAGATATGCCGCATCGGAAAATACCCAAAGACGATGTTGAAATAGAAAAACTTAAAACCTTTAAAAATCAGGTTTTCAAAGAAAGAAAAAAAGTTTTTGTCGTTAAAGAAGTCTTTGAGAATTCGTCTGGTGATTACTTCGTATTGAAAGTCATCGCCAGTGATAGCGATATTCAGCAACATTACTTTGTTGATGTGTGTTTAAAAGGTGAAAACTGGATGATAAAACTTGATAGTTCCTCGATACCTTTTAGAACACCTTCTGTGAAATTCTCAATAGATAAGATTGCGGATTTAATATCAAAGTAGAGATAACATTTAAACAGTGGAGAAGGAGGATGTTCTTTGAAATATTCACAGGTAAAAAGTGGGACTATAAATGGCCTCAACGCTTTTTTTATAGATGTAGAAGTTGATGTTGATCCAAAAACAGTTATTCATGATATAGATATTGTCGGTTTGGGGGATACAGCAGTTAAAGAAAGTAAAAAACGTGTGAAAAGTGCTATAAAAAATTCTGGATATTCTCTGCCTTTTGGAAGGATCATTGTTAACTTAGCACCAGGAGATCTGAAAAAAGAAGGTTCTTCTCTTGACCTTGCAATCGCCATTGCCATACTATCTTCAAGTGGCGTTTTGAAGTACAGAACGGAAGACTGGCTGATCGTCGGGGAACTTGGACTCGATGGTTCTGTAAGGAGTGTAAAAGGTATTTTGCCTTTACTTCTCTATATAAAGGAACAGAACTCGGAACTCAAAGTGGTTATTCCTGCAGTAAATAAAAAGGAAGCATCTATCGTCGATGGACTAAAAGTTTATCCTGTGGAAAATTTAAGACAACTGGTAGCCTTCATGAACAGAGATTTGGAATTAAAACCTCTTGAATCAGCAAAAATAGATCTCACAGTAGAAGAATTTGATGTAGATTTCTCGGAGGTTAAAGGTCAGAAACAGGCAAAAAGAGCCCTGGAAATATCCGCTGCAGGTATGCACAATGTTTTAATGAAAGGACCACCAGGTTCGGGAAAAAGTATGCTTGCAAAACGACTTCCGACCATATTACCACAGATGACTGTTGAAGAAGCGATAGAAGTTACAAAAATATACAGTGCTGTAGGACTTCTCAATCCTGATGATCCTCTGATAAAGCAAAGACCTTTTAGAAATCCTCATCATACTGCTTCAACAGCTTCGATCATAGGTGGTGGAAACAATGCACGACCTGGTGAAATAAGTCTTGCCCACAATGGTGTCTTATTTTTGGACGAGATCCCAGAGTTTCGTAGAGACGTACTTGAAGCTCTCAGACAGCCTTTAGAAGATGGTCAGGTAACAATCGCTCGCTCTAAAACAGTGGCAACTTACCCTGCGCGATTCATGTTGGTTGCAGCACAAAATCCATGCCCCTGTGGATACTACGGTGATCCAAGCGGCAAATGTACTTGTTCTTTCAACGATATCCGAAAATACAACAAGAAGATATCTGGACCTATTTTGGACAGGATAGATATAATGATTGAAGTGCCAAAGCTCGAATATGAAGATTACGTGTCGAAGGTTCAGGAAGAAAGTTCAAGAAAAATAAGAGAAAGAGTAATCAAAGTTAGAGAAATACAGCTTTATAGATTCAAAGAAAACCTCTGGAATTCACGAATGTCAGGTGAGCAAATAAAAAAACATTGCCAATTAACTCCTGAAGCAGAAAAACTTTTCAAAGTTGGTGTAAAACGTCTTGATCTATCAGGAAGAGCGATTGAAAAAACTCTAAAAGTTGCACGAACTATAGCCGATCTTGATGAAAGTGATTCCATAAATTCCTCGCACATAGCTGAAGCTTTTCAGTACAGATTCCGGGAAGTTGAATTTTTCTAATCAAAAAGATGGCATGCCACAAAATGGTTATCTGATATTTCTTTCATTACAGGTTCCTCAACAGAACAGAGATTCTTAATCGAATAAGGACAACGAGGATGAAATCTGCAACCTGATGGCGGATTTATAGGATTCGGTACTTCACCTTGAGGTATAAGTTTTTTCTTGCTTTTTTGAATTTTAGGATCAGGTTCTGGAACAGCCGAAATCAAAGCCTTAGTGTAAGGATGAGCCGGAGAGCGATATATATCATCAAAACTCCCAATTTCTACTATCTTGCCAAGGTACATTACAATTATCCTGTCACAGATATATTTTGTAGTTGCAAGATCGTGAGTTATAAAAAGATATGTAAGATTGAACTCGTTCTTTAAATCTAAAAGAAGCTGTAAAAGCTGAGATCTTACTGAAACATCCAGCATCGCAAGTGCCTCGTCCGCCACGACAAATCTTGGATTTGTTATAAGTGCTCTTGCGATTACAACTCTCTGCCTTTGACCGCCGGACAGTTCTTTTGGATACCTGTTGTAAAAATTTCTGGGTGGTGTTAAGTTTACTTTTTCAAGCATATTGTAAACAGTATCAAGCTGTTCTTTTTTACTTGAACCTATTCCATGTATTTTCAGTGGATGCCTTACAGCCTCTCCTATCTTCATGTATGGATTAAGAGCAGCCATTGGATCTTGAAAGATAATTTGCATATCTTTTCGCATTTTCCTAAGAGCTTCGTTTTTTAAAGAGGTTATTTCTTTATCTTCAAAAAGTATTCTCCCGTTTGTTGGTTCTATAAGGCGCAGAATCAATCTACCAGTGGTTGTTTTTCCACTTCCAGATTCGCCTACCAGTCCAAGAGTCTCACCATTTTTAATGGTAAAACTCACTCCATCCACCGCTTTAACAAGTCTCGGTGGAATTCTCGTAATGGCTTCAATCAATGATCTTTTGAGTGGAAAATGTTTTTTCAAGTTTTCAACTCTGATTAACTCTTTCATTTTCGACTATCTCCGCTCCTTTGTATAGCCAGCATTTAACTTTTGAACCATCCACTTCGAAAATCGGTGGTTCTTCCTCAAAACAAATTTTCATAGCCTTGGGACATCTTGGTGAAAATCTACAGCCAGTCGGTGGATTTATCAAATCCGGAAGATTTCCCGGAATGTAAATCAGTTTTTTATCTTCTGGCTTTGTGTTCGGTATAGATTTCAACAATGCTTCAGTGTATGGATGTTTAGGTTCGTAATAAATTTTTTCACTTAACCCTTCTTCAACCAAATTCCCAGCATACATTACTCCAATTCTATCCGCCATTTCAGCTACAACTCCCAGGTCATGTGTTATAAGCATTATAGACATTTTATATTTCTCTTTCAAATTTTTCAGGAGTTCGAGTATCTGGGCCTGAACGATAACGTCCAGCGATGTGGTTGGTTCATCTGCTATGACAAATTTTGGATTTAATACCAGAGCCAGAGCTATCATTGCCCTCTGTCTCATTCCTCCACTCAGCTGGAATGGATAATCTTTTAATCTTGAAGGTTCAATTCCAACAGCCTTAAATGCTTCTTCAGCCATTTCCTCTGCTTTATCTTCAGAAATCTCTGGTTTGTGAGTTTTTATAGTTTCGACAAAGTGGTCTCTGAGTTTCATTATAGGATTCAAAGATGTCATTGGATCTTGGAATATCATTGATATTTTCAGTCCTCTAATTTTTTGCATTTCCTTTTCTCCAAGTTCAACCAGATTCTTTTCTTCAAATAATATTTTTCCTTCTATCGATGAGTTTTTTGGCAGGATTTTTAAAATCGAGTTACCGATGCTCGTTTTTCCACATCCTGACTCTCCAACGAGCCCCAGAGTTTCCTCTTTCATGATTGAAAAAGATACGTTATCAACAGCACTAACAGGTCCACGTCTTGTCAAATAGGATATTCTCAGGTTTTTTATTTCGATTACCTTCTCACTTCTCACTTGCTTATCACCTTTTCTCCTTAATTGTGGGATTAAGATATTCGTTTACACCTTCACTGAACATCGAAAATCCAAGAACAACAGTTATTATTGCCAAACCAGGATAAAGCAATCCCCACCAAGCTTTACTCAGAACGAACCTTTGCCCATTGCTCAAATCGAACCCCCAATCTGGGGTTGGTGGCGCTATTCCAAGTCCAAGAAAACTCAAACCTGCCTCTGTCATTATGGCATCTGCCAGATTCATCGATAGGACCACAACAACAGAAGGAAGAACATTTGGAAGGATGTATCTCAACAAGATCACTATGTTTCTCGCACCTATAGCTCTCGCAGCTTCCACGTATAGTTCATCTTTTATCGATGCAACCTGATTCCTTATAACTCTGTAATACGTCGGAGCATAAACAACAGCAATCGAAATGGCTATGTTCAATATTCCAGGTCCTAAAACAGCAGCTATTGCAATAGCGAGTATCAAACCTGGGAAAGAATAGATAGCATCCATGATCAGAGTGATTATCCTGTCAAGTATTCCACCTATATATCCAGAGATCAATCCAAGTGGTATTCCTATTGCTGCTGCTATTAAAACCGCTATAAAAGCGATTGTAAGTGCTATACGAGCACCGTAAATAACCCGGCTCAGGACATCACGGCCCAGATTATCCGTGCCAAAAATAAACTCATCGCTGGGTGGCTTCAACGATCTTGAGACTCTTACGGTAGGATCATAAGGTGCAATCTGCGGCGCAAAAATCGCAAGAATCACAAAGAAAATCAATATTGCGGCACCTATAAAAGTAATTATACCTGTTCCACTACCAAAAATCTCTTTCAGTAAAGAACCTATGTGATGTGAAATGAATTTATTTTTAACTTCATTCAAAATTTTATCCCTCCACTATGGTATATCAATAACGTACTCTTGGATCAACGATCGCATTAATTATATCCACGAAAATACTTATAACTACAACTATTATCGCAAAGAAAACCACCGCACCCTGTATAGCAGGGAAATCTCTGTATCTTATTTTTAAGACAAGATAACTTCCAAGTCCCGGCCATGAAAAAGTCGTTTCGGTGAGTACTGCCCCTGCAAGCAAGAGTGCAAGCTGCATTCCCATAACGGTCATTATAGGAACCAGCGCGTTTTTCAAGGCATGTCTATATAAAACACTTTTATTTTCTATACCACGTGCAATTGCTGCTTTTACAAAATCCTTCGATAAGACCAGAACCATATTGTTTCTGACCATTCTCAAAAAAATACTCGATATAACAAGTCCCAGAGCAGTTCCTGGCATTATTAAATGTTTTACAACATCGACAAAGGCCTTCCAGTTCCCTCTCAACAGAGAATCGATTATGTAAAGTCCAGTAATGGGTTCAAACTGAATGGCAGGTGAAATTCTCCCGGCGACGGGCAACCATCTTAACATCACTCCAAAAAGAAGCTGTAACATCAGCCCGAACCAGAATATAGGAATAGCGTACATGAAAATGGCAAAGAAACGCGCAAGAACATCGGGAAGTTTGTCCTTGCGTTTCGCTGCTTCAGTACCACCGAAGATTCCTATTAAAACAGCTATGACAAAAGCAAAAAGTGTTAGCTCGACAGTTGCCGGAAATCTTTCCTTCAATTCATCTAAGACGGGTCTTCCAGTCAAAGTGGATTTTCCGAAATCACCTTTGAAAAGCCCAAAGAAATAATCAAAAAATTGAATAGGTAAAGGTTTATCGAGTCCAAGTTCATGTCTTTTCTGTTCTATAACTTCTTTTGGTGCCTTACCACCAAGCATAGCAAGCACTGGATCACCAGGTATTATTCTCAATATTAGAAATATGAAAGCTAAAAGAATTATTATCATAGGTACTGCAAGCAAAATTCTCGTCAATATATAATTCTTCAAGGACATGCTTTTTTAACCCATCCTTTCAAGTCTCGCTGATTGAAAAAGTTCCATCCCCAAAAGGGGATGGAACAGCTCATTACTCACTGTAAAGAATATAATATCTGAATATCTGTGTCGGTTCCAGAACTATTCCTTTGACCTCCGGTTTTGCTATACAAATGGCAACACCTTGCCACAGTGGTACGTAAGGTTTATCTTTTACAAGGATTTCCTGGACTTTCTTGTAAATCTCAGTTCTTTCTGCAACATCCGCGCTCTTTCTTGCTTCTATCATAAGTTCTTCAACTGTTGGATTTTCATAGAAGCTACCAAGTGATTTTGCACCGCTTATGCTCAAAAACGGCCACAGATAGTCATCAGGATCGAGATAATCCGGATACCATCCAAGTAAGAACATTCCCATTGTTCCGTTCAGGAAGTAATCAACATAAGTGGCCCATTCAGCATATTTTATGTTGACTTTAATTACGCCGGTTTCTTCCAAAGATTCCTTAATTATTTGAGCAACATCAGCCTCTGTTGTTCCATAGTGAGTTGGTGTATACCAGAGATCGATACTTAGAGGGTTATCTTTTGTATAACCCGATTTTGCAAGAGCTTCTTTCGCTTTTTCAAGGTCTCTCATCGGGAAAATATCTTCGTGACTCCACATTCCCATCGGTATCATAGAATAAAGCGGTTTGACAAGTCCAACAAACACTTCGTTTGCTATCATGTCTCTATCTACAGCATATGCCAAACCAGTTCTGACATTCGGATCGTCGAATGGAGCCTGCTTTACGTTGAAAACGATGTACCTTATCTGCGGACTTTCACCTTTGTAAACAACGAACCTTGGATCATTTTCAAGCTCCAGTATATCCCTTGGATCAAGATCTCTGTAAGCAACATCTATTTCTCCAGTTTCAAGTGCAAGTCTCAACGTAGAAGCATTTTCATAGAAGTTGATTATTATGGTCCTGGTCTTGGGTTTTTCTCCAAAGTATTTTGGATTTGCTTCAAGTACTATTCTTACATCTCTTATCCATTCTTTGATTCTGTAAGGACCTGATGCCATTGGTGCAAGTGAATAAAAATCATCG
>JARRBB010000067.1 GCA_029981435.1 Thermotogaceae bacterium
ATTTAAATACTGAATGGTTATTAGATTCAAGAATCAATTATTTCACCTTCCTATTATATATTAACACTAAATATTATATCGTATTGTAAGTAAAAAAATACAAATTCATCTCCATCTTACAGAAGATGGAGTCTTCTTTGCAAAAAACGATAAAAGGATCAAGATAACGACAAAAAAGCCAAGCGCTCCAACGATATTTATCCCAAAAACATTCAAAAGTGTGTATTTAAAGACCGAATTTTTTCTGACCTTTTTCATACTATCACCTTCTCCATCCGATAAGAGCTGTTATACTTTTTCGCGGAAACAACATGTAAGAATCTTCTATTACTTTCACACCGATTCTATTCTCTGCGTTCAATCTCTTCACTATGAACTCGTTCATCTCAAGCCCCAGATCTTCGTATCCCGGCGACAGTCTTTTACTGCCAATAAAACCTTTTCTCATCATATCTTTTCGGAGAAAATCGTCGATTTTGTTCACGAAATATTCCACGTATTCAGAAGCGAACGCATCAATTAAAAAAGCAAGGGAATATTGATTTTGACTGAAAAGCGAATCTATCTTTTCAGATATCTTTTCACCGAGTGTTGCAACAATCAGGGTGACTTTTGAACAGTTTTCGAAATTTCTCACAATCATACGGCTTTCAAAAAGATTATCAGAAATTTTGAACCTTCTTTCATCGAGTATCTCAAAATCAAAAGTATCGTAGAGAGCTTGAAGCTTGGAAAGCTCTCTGCAGATTTTCTTTGCTTCCTCTATCTGATTTTTCAAACTGGTGTCGATATCTCTGTTTGGATTTATTCCGGCACGGGCTAAAAATATCTTTTCCGGCACAACAACGCTATCAGAAGGTAGTGATATGTACTGTATCAATCAATCACTTCCTTTATCCTCTGTATGGCTTCCAGATCTTTAACTATCCCGACTATGTAAACTCCGCTTATAATATCTTTTATTTCCGAGAGATTCTTTATGGCTCGTTCTATGCTGTAGTTTCTTGTGTATTCGTCGTCGATTCTTTCAGATACTATCTTTACATAATCTTCCGGAACTTCTATACCCGGCACGTCCACAAATTTGAAAAACTGCTTTGTGTTTTTGAATGTGGCAATTGAAACCACCAGAGGTTTTTCAGGCAAAAATTTATCCAGAAATCTTTTGAATCTTTCTGTGTCGAATATAGGTTGTGTAACGAAAAAATCCACACCTGCATCTATTTTAGTCTTTGCCTTTTCGATTTCTCTGTTGATATCTTTAGCGTAAGGATTTAAGGCAGCACCCGTGAAGAAATCTGTTCTACCGTTTAATTTATTATCTGCAAGGTCCGTTCCTTCGTTCAGCAGTTTTATCAACTTTATCAACTCATCTATGCTTAAATCTTCTATTTTACTTGAAGATGGGTAATCACCGTCTTTTGGATCGTCGCCTGACAGGACTAAAAGGTTCTTTATACCAAGCACATCGAGGGCAAGAAGGTCCGACTCGTGCCTTATGATACTTCTGTTTGTCCTTGTATAATGCATCAGAACATCTATGCCTTCTTTCAAGAGTAAATGACTCACTGCCCAGGGTGACACTCTTATTCTTCCAACAGGCATGTCGGTAACGGTTAAAGCCCTGATTCCTATTTCTTTCAGTTTCATGCAATATTCCATAAAATTCTGAATATTTGGCCCTCTTGATGGAAGTACTTCCACCAAAATAGCATTTTTCTTCGATATAGAATCTCTTATATAACTCAACTACTGCACCCCCCTAAAGTACTTTTCTCAGAAATTCTTTAGTTCGAGGATGTTGTGGTTGTTTGAATATCTGTTCAGGAGGCCCTGCCTCAACTATCACACCTCCATCCATGAAAACCACTCTATCTGAAACTTCTCTTGCAAAGCCAATTTCATGTGTCACAACTATCATCGTCATTCCTTCCTTTGCAAGAGATTTCATAACTTCCAGAACTTCTCCTACAAGCTCAGGATCAAGTGCGGAGGTGGGTTCATCGAAGAGCATCAGTACTGGATCCATCATCAATGCACGGGCTATGGCCACTCTCTGTTGCTGACCTCCAGAAAGTTTTGTAGGATATTCGTTCATTTTATCGACTAATCCAACCCTTTTTAGAAGTTTTTCCGCTTTTTCACGAGCGGAATTTTCGTCTATTTTCTTCACAACTTTTGGTGCAAGTGTCAGATTATCGATCACTTTCAAGTGTGGAAAAAGATTGAACTGCTGAAAAACCATGCCGATTTTTGTTCTCAGTTTGTTCATATCGGTGCTTTTTTCATCTACAAGCTCACCTTGAAACCATATCTCACCTCTGTCGTATTTTTCGAGATGGTTTATACAGCGAAGCAATGTGCTCTTCCCACCACCGCTTGGACCAATTACCACTATGACTTCCGCCTTATAAACCTCCAGGTTTATCCCTTTCAAAACTTCCAAATTTCCAAAAGATTTCCAGAGATCTTTTATGATGAGAATCGGTTCTGATTCAAACTTGTTCATGATACTGTCACCTTCTTCTCGGTCCAACGAACTATTCGAGACATAATAAAGGTCATGACAAAGTATATCAGAGCAACCGCAATGTACACTGCAAAACTCTGATAAGTTCTGCTGATAACTATTTGTCCCGATCTCAAAAGCTCTCTTATAGCTATAACCGAAACCAGTGAGCTGTCTTTCGTAAGGGCTATGAATTCGTTCCCAAGTGCCGGCAGAATATTCCTAAAAGCCTGAGGTAATATTATATACCTCATGGTCTGCCAATAAGTCATTCCGAGTGATTTTGCCGCTTCGGTCTGACCTTTTGGAATCGATTGTATACCCGCTCTGACTATCTCAGCGATGTACGCTCCACTATTTATGCCAAGCGCTATTATCCCGCTTGGATAACGTGGAATGTTGAGGCCAACAGCAGGCAGTCCAAAGTATATGATGAATATCTGAACTAAAAGAGGAGTACCCCGTAAGAACTCAACATAAACGGTTGCTGGGTATCTTAAGAGTTTGTGCTTTGAGAGTCTCGCCATTCCAACGAAGGTACCTATAATAAGTCCGAGAAGTACAGCTAAGCTTGTTATTTGAAGAGTCCTCAAAGCACCTTCAAGAAGAAAAGGTAAAGACTTTATGGTCACTTCCAGTGCGTAGATCATTTTCTTCCCTCCAGTTGAACTTAAAATAATTATAGCAAATCAACACTTCAAAATATCGATCAATTGAAATGTTGGGTTTTAGTGGTTATAATAGTTTTGAAAACGTTACATTGGGGGGTAGATCATGAAAAAAAATGTCCTCTACGCTCAATCTGGAGGAGTGACAACAGTTATAAACTGTTCCATGTATGGAGTCATAAAAGCTGCGATGAGATCGGAGAAAATAGACAGGGTGTTTGGTGCTAAAAACGGCGTGAGCGGACTTTTACAAGAAGAGCTTGTAGATCTTTCAAAAGAATCTCAAGAAACCATCGAAATGCTCAAATACACCCCAAGTGCTGCCCTGGGTTCGTGCAGAAGAAAATTGAAAAGTGAAGATGACTTCAACAGATTGTTCGATGTTTTCAAAGCACACAACATAGGATACTTCCTTTACAACGGTGGAAACGATTCGATGGACACCGCGATGAAAATCCACAAAAAAGCCCAGGAGATCGGATATGATTTGAAAGTGATCGGGATTCCAAAAACGGTCGACAACGATTTGATGTTCACAGATCACTGCCCTGGATATCCTTCCTCCGCCAAATACACTGCTCTATCTATTTTTGAAGCAACACTCGATGTAAAAGCCATGTCTCACGACTCAACGAAGGTCTTTGTGATGGAATCCATGGGGAGACACGCCGGCTGGATAGCGGCATCGAGTGCTTTGCTCAAAAACTCTGATGATGAGGGACCACACATAATATTGTTTCCTGAAAGAATTTTCAACAAGGACAGATTTCTATCAAAAGTTGAAGATGTTGTAAGAAGATTTGGCTACTGTTCAATAGTTGTTTCTGAAGGGATAAAAGATGAAAACGGTAACTTCGTATCCGATACCGGAATGGTTGACAACTTCGGTAACAAACAACTCGGTGGTGTTGGATTTCAGATTTCGAACATAATTAAAAATGATTTGAATCTGAAGGTTCATACCGCACTTCCTGATTATTTACAGAGATCTTCAAGACACATTTCAAGCCTTGTTGATGTACAGGAAGCCATCGCTGTTGGTATGAAAGCGGTGGAGTTTGCGCTGAATGGTGAGAGCGGTTATATGGTAACGATAGAAAGGTTATCAAATGAACCTTACATCTGGACAGTGGGTAAAGTAGAATTGGACAAAGTTGCCAATAAAACAAGAGAACTTCCAGATGACTTCATAGACGAAGAAGGTTTCATGGTAACAGATAAGTTCCGTGAATATGCACTTCCACTCATTCAAGGAGAAGACAACATAGACAGATGGAAAGTACCGAATCACTATTCCAGATTGCACTGGAACATGGTTGAGAAGAAATTACCGAAATTTTGAAAGTTTTCGGAAAGGAGAAATAAATTAAAATGAAAATACGTCTCGCAATGGCTCAGTTGAATCCTGTTGTTGGCGATGTTTTTACAAATGCACAGAGAACCTTTGAGTACATAGAAAAAGCCGAGGAGAAAAAGGCTGATATAGTACTTTTTCCAGAACTCTTCATAACAGGTTATCCACCGGAAGATCTGATTCTGAAACCGTCTTTTTTGAAAGCGAACATCGAAGCTCTGGAAAAGATAATAGATTTTACAAGAGGCAAAAAAACTGTAGTCGTGGTGGGTTTTGTGGAGCTCAAAAATGATATCTACAACTCTGCGGCTGTGATTCAAAACGGTAAATTACTTGGAACGTATCGAAAAATGCATCTTCCAAACTACAGCGTATTCGATGAAAAAAGATATTTTCTTTCTGGAAGGATACCAAAGGTTTTAAAACTCAAAGATATGAATATCGGTATCACGGTCTGTGAGGATATATGGAACCCTGGCGAGCCAATATCCAGCCTTGTTTTCAGTGGAAATTCGCAACTGATAATCAACATATCGGCATCGCCATTTTATAAAGGAAAAAGGAGTTTGCGTGAAAACTATCTAAGCATGAAAGCCTACGAATATCACTGTGCCTTTGCTTATCTCAACATGGTTGGTGGACAGGATGAAGTAATCTTCGATGGTTCCAGTTTTGCTGTAAATGCCAATGGAGATTTGATAGCACGTCTTAAATCTTTCGAAGAAGATTTTGAAGTGCTCGATATAGAACTTGAAGACAATCTCAGGACTAATCTTCATGAACCGAAATTGAGAGAAGCAAAATTGTTGAAAGATAGAGACTCAAAAGTGGAATTCATAGTTTCTGATGCTTTCCATAAACAGGAGGATACAGTTCTTCCCAGAGTTGAAAATGCAGAAGAATCGAGCGAAGAAGAGCTGTTCAAGGCACTCGTTCTGGGTGTTAAAGATTATGTGAAAAAGAATGGCTTCAAGAAAGTTCTGATCGGTTTGAGTGGAGGTATGGATTCATCTCTGGTTGCATGCATAGCTAAAGAAGCACTTGGGAGTGAAAACGTCTGTGGAGTTTTGATGCCATCACAGTACACATCAAATGAAAGTATCGAGGATGCAACAAAACTGGCAGAAAACCTTGGAATCAAAACCTACACGGTGCCAATAAAAAATATTTACTATTCTTATCTTGAAGAATTGAAAGATATATTCAAAGGACTTGAACCAAATGAAGCAGAAGAAAATATACAGGCGAGGATACGCGGAAACATACTGATGGCACTATCCAACAAATTCAACTGGCTGGTTCTTACCACCGGAAACAAGAGTGAAATGAGCGTTGGATATGCGACACTGTACGGTGATATGGCCGGTGGGTTTGCAGTGATAAAAGACGTCTTCAAAACTATGGTGTACAGAATTGGAAGATGGTACAACAACTACAAAGGCAAAGAGATCATACCTGAACGTGTTTTCATCAAACCACCGACTGCTGAACTAAAACCAGATCAGACAGATCAGGACAAATTACCACCGTATGACGTACTGGATGAGATACTCAAATTGTACATAGAAGAAGATTACGGCTTAAATGAAATAATCGAGAAAGGTTTCGATGAAGAGACCGTCAGAAAAGTTGTGAAAATGGTCAATTTAAGTGAGTATAAACGCAGACAGGCACCTCCTGGTATAAAAGTGTCTAAAAGAGCACTCGGCAAAGACTGGCGGATGCCAATCACCAAAAAAATGTTTCCTTAATGTTAATTTCAAGGGTTTTAAATTGAAAAGTTCATGTTATAATAGTTAAAAATTTACTAATCAGGGGGACGATGAAATTGGAAGAAGTTGTAGTATTGAGATTCGACAATGAGAATATATCCATAAACACCTTAACGCCGTTCGTCTTAATCCTTCGTGATCTTTTTTACGAAAATGACTGGGAGAATCTTCAGGAAGATATTAAAAACAATGAAATTTTGAAAACAGAAGCTGAAAAAATCAGAAAAATTGAAAGATATCTCGAGAGTGCTATTCCTCATCATTCATATCTTCCGATTTCTTACGACGAACTCATGAGCTTCTTCGACGAAACAGGCCTCAAATTCTCTGAAATGACGCACTGCTCACTTGAAGGTATCGTACAGCTTGCAGAGGATTTTGCAGATAAAAACGATCTGGACACCGCTATAAAATTTACGGATCTAATGCTGAAAATTGATAAAGATTTTGCCTACGCCTATGAACTCAAAGGTTCGTATTACATAGAAAAAGGAGAAATTGAAAAAGGAATAAAATTCCTTGAGAAAGCCATAACCATGGATCCATGGCTTATAGGTGCGTATTCGGTTCTTGGCGAAACTTATTACAACATGGAACAGTATGAAAAAGCCGCTCAGTATTGGGAACTTGAAATAGAAAAAGCACCGAACAACAAATTCACCTATTTCATGATCGCAGAGGCCTATGTGAAAGCAAACAAAATAGACAAGGCAATTAAAACACTCGAGCTTTTACTTGAAAGAGACAGTAAGGATATATTGGCAAAGTACGAACTCATTGATCTGTACAGAAAATCCGGAAAAGAAGATCTTGCCGAAAAGCTTGAAAAAGAAATACTCTCAATGGTGCCTTACTATTCGAACGATATAGAAGTATGGGCGAAGATAAAGTTCAAATATGGGATGTACGAAGATGTTGCAAAATTCCTTGAGAAAAAACTCCCAGAGCTTGAGACTGAGGATCATCTCAAACTCTTGCTTGTGATCCCGTACGTTAAGAAAGGAGAAATTGAAAAGGCGAAGGCGATTTTGGATGAGTTCAAAGATAAAAGCGTGTGGTATTTTTATGGAAAAAGAGAACTTTTCTCTGAATTTCTGAATGAGAAAGAACTCGAGAAATGTGGTATAAGCTGATAATCGCATTCGTATTTGGGACAATATTTGGAAGCTTTTTAAATGTTCTGATATACAGGCTTCCAAGAAATATAAGTATTGCCAAACCGGCCCGGTCTTTCTGTCCAAATTGTAAAAAAGAAATCGAATGGTACGATAACATACCCATCTTAAGTTATATACTCCTGAGTGGAAAATGTCGAAATTGTGGATGGAAAATACCAATCAGATATCCATTGGTTGAACTTTTAACAGGTTCATGTTTTGTTTTGAGTTTTCTTCTGGCGAATTCTACTTTTGAGGCTTTCACTTTTTCAGCGCTTGCTTTTTCAATCATACTTTTGACCTTTGTCGATCTTGAATTCATGATAATACCGGATACGAGCATTGTTATCATTCTGATCTCAGGAATAATATATTCCATAATCACCGACTCATTTATTACGAACCTCATAACTTCGATATCTGCCTTCTTAATATTGCTACTGATAAGAAAACTTTCAAACAATGGAATAGGCTTTGGAGATGTTAAGTTGTTCAGCGCCTCTGCTTTTTTTCTTGGTCCGGTTGGAAGTATAGTTTCGATGATGATAGCCTCTTTTAGTGGTATCGCCTTTGTGATGATACCACTTCTCATGAAAAAAATTGACATGAAAACCAGAATTCCGTTTGGTCCTTTTCTGGGTTGGGGGATATTCGTAACCGTTTTGTTCAAAACATACATACTCAGATTGTTTGGACTCTGAAAGGAGGAACGAAGATGTGGTGGGGAAATCTGAAAAACACCGATCCTGAAGTATATGAAGCTTTGCTGGATGAACTTAAAAGAGAAGAATACGGCTTGGAACTGATTGCATCAGAAAATTTCACTTCTCCTGCCGTTATGGAAGCCATGGGAAGTGTTATGACCAACAAGTATGCCGAAGGTTATCCTAAAAAACGCTACTACGGTGGATGTGAATTCGTAGATAAAGCAGAGCTTCTTGCAATTGAAAGAGCGAAAAAACTTTTCAATTGTAAATACGCCAATGTCCAGCCACATTCAGGCTCACAGGCGAACATGGGGGTTTATCTTGCACTCGCTGAACCAGGTGATACCATACTTGGAATGTCATTGTCCCATGGTGGCCATCTTACGCACGGTGCAACGGTGAATTTTTCAGGGAAAATATTCAACTCCGTTCAGTACGGAGTTAACCCTCGAACCGAGATGATAGATTACGATGAAGTCAGGAAACTGGCTCTGGAACACAGGCCAAAAATAATAATCGCAGGTGGAAGTGCGTACTCAAGAATAATAGACTTCAAAAAGTTCCGAGAAATAGCCGATGAAGCAGGTGCTTACCTTGTCGTTGATATGGCTCATTTTGCGGGTCTTGTCGCAGCTGGAATATATCCAAATCCTCTCGAACATGCCCACGTTGTAACTTCAACAACACACAAAACTCTGCGAGGTCCAAGAGGTGGTTTGATACTCACAAACGATGAAGAGCTGATAAAAAAGATAAACAAAATGATATTCCCGGGTATTCAGGGTGGCCCACTCATGCATGTAATAGCCGCAAAAGCCGTCTGTTTCAAGGAAGCTCTCACCGAAGAATTCAAAGAGTATCAGAAACAGGTTGTCAATAACGCAAAAAAACTGGCTCAAGAAATATCAGAAAGAGGGATGAGAATCGTTTCTGGCGGGACCGATACCCACTTGATGCTGGTCGATCTTACACAGAAAGGAATCAGTGGAAAAGCTGCTGAGAAGGCACTTGAAAAGGTTGGAATAACCGTTAACAAGAACACCATTCCAAATGAGACAAGGTCGCCATTTGTCGCAAGTGGCATACGAATTGGTACACCCGCTGTAACAACCCGCGGAATGAAAGAAGATGAAATGGTAGA
>JARRBB010000068.1 GCA_029981435.1 Thermotogaceae bacterium
ATAGAAATGATGTTGAGAACCTATGGATTACCTCATGCAATTTTTGCTTCTAACGATGTTGCAGCAATTAGGATTATAAATGAGTTTAAGAAAAGGAATATAAAAGTTCCAGAAGATGTATCTGTAATTGGTTTTGATGATATTGCTTGGGCCGAGACTTTCAATCCACCTTTAACAACACTAAGGGTATTTAAGGATGAAATGGGGGCATTTGCTTGTAACAGATTAAGAGATTTGATTATGGGTATAAAGCCCCATCCAGTGAGGATATCATTATTCACAAAGTTTATCAAACGTAAGAGCTCTATATGAGCTCTTAAAAATAAGAAAGGGGGAGATGACATGAAAAAACTGGTATTATTAGCAGTTTTATTAGTAGTTTCAATTATGTCTTGGGCTGTAAACATAGTATTCTGGACTGCTCCTAATCCACAACAAGAAGAATTCTGGAAGCCGCTTGTAGAACAATGGAACAAAGAACATCCTGATGTTCAAATTGAATGGAAGACTATCCCAGCAGCTGGTAGCTCCGAAGAAGCGATATTGACTGCTATTGCAGCAGGAGAAGCTCCTGATATTTGTACCAATATATTCAGTGGTTTTGCAGCTCAGCTCATTGAAGAAGGTGTGCTTGTTGCATTCGACAAAGAGTTTGGAAAAGATTTTTGGGATCTTGTGAAAGCGAGAGAAATGGAATCAGTTATTGAAGGTTGGGCTTTTAAAGGACATCACTATGTGATACCAATATATGCCAATCCAATGTTAATGTGGTGGCGAAAAGACGTCCTTCAGAAGCTTGGATTTAATGAGCCACCTCGAACATATTCGGAGATTTATGAACTTGCTAAAAAGTATGCTGTACCAAAAGAAAAATACGCCATGATAGTTCTTAAAGGAAGAAATTGGTGGGATAGATGGTTTGATTTTATAACTTTCTATTATGCAGCAAGCAATGGTAAACCATATATTGATGTCGAAAAAGGTGAAGCTGTTTTCAACAATGAATATGGTAAAAAAGTAGCAGAATTTATCTACACTATGTTTAAAAATGAATGGACTGCTGTTGACTGGGGACAGGAATTTGCATTAAACAATTTGAAAGCTTTAGGAAGTCTTATGGGACCATGGTCATTAAATTGGGCAAAAGAAAATTATCCTGATGTTTACAACAATCTCTGGCTATCCCCGCCTCCTGTTCCAGATGATTATCCAGAAGATGCTTCTATAAAGACCTTTGCAGACACCAAGGGTCTGGTAATGTTCGAAAGTTGTAAATATAAAAAAGAAGCCTTCGAATTCATAAAATGGGTTTTCAGCAATCCACAAAATGACGTTAGATGGATTGAAATGACCAAAATGCCACCTGCTCGTGCAGATCTTGGAACTAACCCATTATTCAGTAAGTTCATGGAGGAGGATCCTTACTTTGCTGCTTACGCAGGTCAAGTAGGAAATGCTGTGCCACCTGCTTTGATAACAAATACTATAGATGTTCAAGAAGCGATGACTACTTTCTTGACAGAACCACTCATGTATCTTAAATCAACACCTGAGCAGGCCCTTTCCAAAGCTGTTAAAGAAATCAATAACTTGCTCTGGTAAATCAAAATTTGAATAGAAGGGAGGGATTAACCCCCTCCCTGTTTTTTTATGGGAGGGACTCCGATGACTAAACCAAACAAACTAAAATTTAAAGAAGCTCTGATTGGCTGGCAATTTTCTGGAATCTATCTTATTTATGCAGCTATTTTTTGGGGTTATCCTTTTGTATGGCTTTTAATTTTGGCTTTTTCAAGATGGAAGTTTTTCGGAAAGCCCAAACCTGCTGGATTCGATAATTTCATAAGGCTTTTCCAGGATCCAATATTTTGGAGAATTTTCTGGAATACAATTAATTTTATGGTATATTTCATTCCAATGGTTGTTCTTGGTTCTTTTTTATTTGCTTTAGCACTTTCAAAAATCAAATATTTTAGAACTTTTTTCACTCTTAGTTTCTTGGTAGCAAATGTTTCATCTGGAGTAGCGTACTCGATCCTATTCTCTAATCTTTTTTCAGAAACAGGACCAGTTAATTCATTTCTCTATAAGGTTTTTGGATTCACAATTCCTTGGTTTAGTGATCCACAGCTTGCATTACTTTCAATAGCTATCATTGTAACATGGAAGTTTATAGGTTATTACGGACTGATTCTTTTTGCAGGTATACAGGCTATTCCCAAATCTCTCTATGAAGCTGCAGAATTAGATGGTGCAAGTAAATGGATACAGTTCTGGAAAATAACAGTTCCTCTTGTTAATCCCGCGTTAACAACTGTCTTGGTTTTTGCTATAAATCTTACTTTTGGTATATTTACAGAACCCTATATGATAACCGGTGGAGGACCTATGAGAAGAACTCTTACTTTCTTACTTCATATTTATACCACTGCATTTCAAAGAATGAATCCATCATATGCAGCAGCTCTTGCAATAATAACAGGGGCTCTTAGTTATGGATGTGTAATACTCGTTAGAAAGCTTGTGGAGAGAGAGGTGAACTTAATTTGAGAATAGGTAATAGAAGAAAAATAAAATTTGGTACTATCTTCTTATACATTATCATGTTTGTTTTGTCTATAATCTGGATATATCCATACTTATGGCTATTTTTAGCTTCGGTAAAACCTTCTGAAGAAATTTTCACACGTTTTCTACCAACACGATTGACTCTGGAACATTATCAATTTATATTTGAAACTGCTACACGGATGGAGAGACCTTTTATAAGGGCTCTTTTGAATAGTATATTTATTGCATTCACCATAACTTTCTCTGTGGTTTTTACTTCAGCGTTTATAGGATATGCTATTTCAAAGTTAAGATATAGAGGAAAAAACCTTGTGTTCAATTTTATTATTTTCCAGATGTTATTTCCCGGTTTCATGTTCATTGTTCCGTTATTTGTTTTAATAAGAACATTAGGGCTTTTAAATTCATATTCAGCTATAATACTTCCAAGTATTATAAGTGCTTGGGGAGTTTTTATGTTTGCTCAATCTTACAAATCCATTCCTCAAGACTATATAGAGGCAGCGAAAATAGACGGCGCAAACACTTTTTGGATTATACTTCGTCTGATGCTTCCTCTTACAAGATCCACAGCATCTATTGTAGGACTTTTCACTTTTATTGGAGCATGGGATAATTTCATGTGGCCGCTTATTGTCATGAAAGATTATCAAAAAATGCCTTTAGCTGTTCTTCTTGCGAGTTTTAATCATGAATATAGTTCTTATGTTGGACCTTTAATGGCAGGAGCAGTAATACAAACTATCCCTATGGTTCTTATATTTATAGCATTTAGAAAATATTTCTTACAAGGAATATCGATGTCATCAAAATGAGGAGGGAAATAAAAAATGAGATTAAAGTTAAAAAGGCATCCAGCAAACCCGCTATTTTCACCTGTTTCTTATCATCACTGGGAAAGTAAGTTCGTTTTTAACCCTGCTGTAATATATGATGGAGAACTCTTTCACATGCTTTATAGAGCTCAGGGTGAAGACATGGTGTCAAGACTTGGTTACGCAGTCAGTACCGATGGTATTCACTGGAATCGTATGGATAAACCGGTATTCTCTCCTAAGACTCAGTACGAATTGTATGGTGTTGAAGATCCAAGAATTACCAAATTAGAAAACTATTATTATGTGACTTATACAGCTTATTCACCTAAAGGAATTTATGTATCCTTAGCTCGTACCAAGAATTTTTATACTTACGAAAGATTTGGCGTCATCCTTCCGGAAAGTCCTAATAAAGATGCAGCCCTTTTCCCTGAAAAAATCAATGGCAAATATGTTCTGATACACCGTATTGAGCCTGATATTTGGTTGGCTTTTTCAAATGATTTGAAAAATTGGGGAGATTATGTATCTATCGCAGGACCGAGAAATGGATATTGGGATAATTTAAAAATAGGTGCTGGAGCACCCCCCATTAGGACAGAATATGGTTGGCTCCTTCTATATCACGGTGTTGAAAATACTCCAAGACCTACTTATAGGCTTGGGTTTATGTTGCTTGATTTAAATGATCCGCGTAAAGTTATAAAGCGCTCTGAAGAACCAATACTTGAACCTGAAGAAGAATGGGAAATTTTTGGTGGAGTACCAAATGTTGTTTTTAGTGATAGTCTCGTAGATTACAAAGATACATACCTTGTTCACTATGGAGCTGCAGATAATTACATAGCTTTGGCTTATATCAAGAAGGAAGAAGTTATGAAGTGGATTAAAGACTGAAAACTTAATAACAGCCTCAGGGAAAGGAAATATCCCTAAGGCTGTTAATTTAGCTTTTCACAATATGTCGAGGTATCTGTTTATTTCCCAGTCTGTAACAGATGTGGAAAATTCAAAATATTCTCTCTTTTTCATCTCTAAGAATTTTTCATATATATGTTCACCAAGAACTTCTTTAACAAGAGGATCTTTTTCCATATGAATGAGGGCATCTTCAAGATTCTTTGGAAGTTGTTCTATGTTTAATTCTGATTTTTGCTCATTCTCAAGCTCAAAAATATTCTCGTCAACAGCAGGTGGTGGAGTAAGTTTATTTTCAATTCCATCTAGGCCAGCTGCAAGTATAAGGGCAAAGGCCAGATAGGCGTTACATGTTGGGTCAGGAGATCGATATTCGATCCTTGTTGCTTTACCACGAATATTTGGAACTCTTATCAAAGCCGATCTGTTACCCATAGACCAAGCTATATTCACAGGTGCTTCATATCCAGGAACAAGTCTTTTATAACTGTTGACGGTTGGATTTGTAATTGCAGTTATGCTTTTGGAATGTTTAAGAACACCTGCTATAAAATGGAGGCAAACATCGCTCAATCCATGAGGAGCATCTGGATCGTAGAATGCATTTTCTTCTCCTTTAAATAAACTAATATGAGTGTGCATTCCAGAGCCATTTATGCCATAAAAAGGTTTTGGCATAAAAGTTGCATGAAGATTATGGAAAAGAGCAACTGTCCTTACAACAAATTTGAAGGTTTGAACGTTATCCGCTGTGCTCAATATATCATCGTATCTGAAATCTATTTCGTGTTGTGAAGGGGCAACTTCGTGATGTGATGCTTCAACTTGTAATCCCATTTTTTCAAGTGCTATAACCATATCTTTACGAGCTTCTTCACCGAAGTCAAGTGGTAAAAGATCAAAGTATCCACCCTGATCCCAGATTTCAAGAATAGGTTTTCTGGTTTTTTCATCTCTTTTTAGAAGAAAAAACTCTGGTTCAGGACCTGCAAAAGCTTTGAATCCCATTTTAGCTGCTTTTTCTACAACTAACTTTAAGCGGTACCTTGGATCACCTTCAAATGGCTCGCCGTTTGGCAAGTAAACATCACATATTAATCTTGCACTTTTAGTTCCATCTGTTACCCAAGGAAGTATTGAAAAAGTGCCTGGATCCGGTTTTAGAACCATATCAGATTCTTGTATTCTGACAAACCCATCGATTGAAGAACCATCGAACATCGTCCCGTTTTCAAATGATCTTTCTAACTCATCGGCGGGTATTTCTATGTTTTTCAAGACACCATTTATATCGGTTATCTGGAGCCTCACAAACTTAACAGATTCTTCTCTAACAATCCTTAAAACATCTTCAACACTAAGTCCCATTTTATTGGCACCCCCTGGTAGAAGAGCTCAAGTTTTAATGATTAGATTATACAGTCACTTTTTTAAAGTAACGATTATTTTCTGAAACAATTGATTTAATACAAAAAGTCATGAAGCTTGATGTGAAAATAACTTAAAGTATAAATTTCAAACCAATGTTTTTGCTTGTTTTAAAAAATGAGGTAAAATAAATTTTGAGAGTGAACTTGAAGATCTTATCTGGGAGGCAATACAAAATGTCATCTGAAGATGTAAAAAGTATAATTGAAAGTATTTTAATCATTTTACAGAACTATTGGTATCTGGCGCTACCTGTTTCGTTACTTCTATTATTTGCAGGAAAGATAATGAAGAATCTTGTAATAGCATTGCTGGGATTCTCTATTGGGGCTCTTGGAATTTCGCCTTATGTTATAAGTTTTCTAATTTCGACGCCTTCTTTTCAATGGATTCAAGATTATAAGATCTGGATAATGGTTATAGTAGGTGTGATTTTTGCTATTTTAATATTTTCACTCGTCAAGATTGCAATATTTCTGGCAGCGTTTTTCGCCGGTGCTTCTATAGGTTCGTATATTTACACACCTTTAGAAAAATTAATAAGTATTCCAGAAAATATTAAACAATGGTTGATCATAATAGTACCTTTGGCTTTAGGAATTTTGGCAGGTATCTTGTCTTTTTTCTATTCTGAAAAGATTTTGAACTTATTGGCAATAATAACTGGGGCATTGTTGAGCACTTTTTCTTTGTTCATGATTTTAAACAAGTACCTTGGACTCTTTCAGGAACTTCCTTCAAAAATTAACGATACAACTGCAGTTTTTATGGTGAGTACATTTCTAGTTTTATTTATTTTGGGATTTTTTGTAAATTCAAAGATAAAGATAGAAAATGATTAAATTCCGTAAATAATAAAATAATTTTACTCTGGAGGTGGTTAAATGGAAATCAAAGATTTAATACTTAAAAACAGAAGCTATCGAAGATTTGATGAAAACTTTAAGGTAGATTGTGAAACACTTCGTGAGCTCATAGAACTTGCACGACTTTCGGCTTCTGCTGCTAATTTGCAACCATTAAGATATATTCTTTCTTGTGATAAAGGAAAAAACGACAAGATATTTCCATATTTGAGATGGGCTGGATATCTTAAAGATTGGCCAGGTCCAAAGGAAGGTGAAAAACCATCAGCTTATATAGTAATACTTGGAGACAAAGAGCTTATGGGTAACTTCACTGGCTACGATTGTGGAATAGCCGCACAAAGTATTTTGCTTGGTGCGGTTGAAAAGGGTTTAGGTGGTTGCATGATAGCGGCCATAGATAAGGAAGGCCTAAGAAAGAGTTTAAACATCCCAGAAAAATACGAAATACTTTTGGTAATAGCGCTTGGAAAACCAGTTGAAAAAGTTGTTATTGAAGATGTTAAAAATAATGATATAAAATATTGGAGAGATGAACAGGGCGTACATCATGTTCCAAAGCGAACTCTCGATGAATTAATTCTGGAGATTTAGGTGGAATATGAAGCTAGAAGTTCTTCTTGTAATCGGTGGAGATTACCATGATTTTTATGCAAATGTTGTTAAATTGGTTTCTGAAGTAAGAGAAGAATACTTCAATTTTGAGATTACAGATGATATGAGTCATTTGAATTCCAAAAAGCTTGCTAAAAAGGATATCGTTGCTTTATATGCTTTATTCAATCATATAAGTTCTCTCAACAAGAAAGCGTTGTTAAAATTCGTAGAAAAAGGTGGTGGCTTTTTAGGCCTTCATTCAGCAAATGCAAGTTTCTTGAATGATGTAGAATATCAAAATTTCATTGGTTCGAAGTTTTTATTTCACCCCGAAAAGCAAAGATTCAAAGTCAATGTATCCAAAATGCATTTTATAACTCTTGGATTAAAGAGTTTTGAAATATTCGATGAACTTTACGTATCTGAGTGTAGTGAAAGTGTGAACGTTTTACTTGAAGCTGAGTATCAAAACAATAAAGTTCCAATTTTATATACCAAATCTTATGGCCTTGGAAAAATAGCGTTTTTTGCCCTTGGACATGATGAAGATAGTATTTTGAACGAAAATTTCATTGAAATTTTTATTAGGTCCTTGAAGTGGTTAGGTAAGAAAAGCAAAAACGGGTGAGAATTCTTCTCACCCGTTTTAAATTTATTTTTTGCCTTATTTTGCTGTTTTTTCAAAGTATTCTTTGGCTTTTTTCAAAAGTTCAGAATCGTTGAACAAATCATATCCTGTCATTGCCAATGCTTTAGTTGCTCTTATCATAGCTTGATATCCTTCTTGTGAATTACAACATTGAGCGAATTCATGTGTATGGCCTGGAACTTCTTTTCCACCTGTAACACAGATATAACCATGAACACCAGGGACTTCATATGTTACATCTCCCATATCTGTGGAGCCAACTCCTTTTTCGTATGTTCTTCTTGTCACTGTTTCACCAACGAGTTTAAAATTTTCCTCCAGAGCTTTTCCAATCGGTTCATTTGTTAAAACTCTTTTGACTGTCGTCAAAAGTTCCATTTTATATTCACATCCAGTCATCAATGCAGCACCTTTGGCAATATTTTTAACCCTTTCCGTTACTTTTTTCTGAGTTTCATCGTCAAGAGTTCTTATACCTATTTCTGCCATCGTATATTCAGGGATTATGTTGAACGCTTGACCACCAACTTTGACAATTCCATGGAGTCTGATTCGTTCAGGTAATTGCTGTCTTGCAAGTGCAATTCCTGTAAAGAAAAGGTTCATCGCATCAAGAGCATTAACTCCTTCATGCGGTTTCGAAGCTGCATGTGCTGGTTTACCAAAAAATTCTACTTTGTAATGTTCAACTGCAAAAGAATCTGCAAAAGCTGCTGTTTCAGATGATGGATGAATCATTAAAGCAGCATCGACATCTTTAAAAACCCCAGCATTCAAGAGTATTCTTTTTCCAGTTCCTCTCTCTTCAGCCGGTGAACCTATGAACATTATTGTTCCTTCTCTTTGAGCTAAAATATCTGATTTTGCAAGTGCAACTGCCGCACCTGCGCTTATGGTTCCTATCATATTGTGCCCACACGCGTGACCAATTTCTGGAAGAGCATCATACTCTCCAACAAATGCTATCACAGGTTTTCCAGAACCATATTTCGCAACAATAGCTGTTGGTAACTCTGCAACTCCTCTTTGAACCTCAAAACCATTTTCTTCAAGAAATTTTGCAAGTTCTTCAGATGATTTGAACTCTTCATAACCGACTTCTGAATAATCAAAAA
>JARRBB010000016.1 GCA_029981435.1 Thermotogaceae bacterium
TCTGGCGGCGGAACGGAAGGAAAACTCTTCTGGTCTACGAGTCATCACGGGTTGAAGCGGGAAGCCATGACTTCTATAAGTCATGGTAGTTCACTATTAAGAAAAAATCCCAAGCTTCTTGGTGGTATTCAAGAATGTTCTCAAACATCCTTCTTCCATGGTTCATAGTTCTAATATGGTATATGGTACCAATATTTTTCGGCCATTTTGAGTCGTTAATCGTTGAATTGATATGGGCCTTTGTAGTGACCTTTTTAACGGGATTGATATCTATATCGATAGAGAAAAATCTTGAAGATCAGCAATTAACAACAAGTCTAAGATTTCTAATAATATTACTTTTTGTGATTTCGATAATTTTTTACACGGCTTTTTCTTTTCAAAAACCATGGATAGATCTGTTCGAAAATCCAGAACTCTGACTGAAATTCTTATTGATTCTCTTGGTTTTGTCCCTTGATTTTCATTTTAAAACCTTTTAATGCAAAAAATTAAAAAAGTTAACTCGTATTATGATAGAATCTATTAGTAAAGCTTTAAAACGGGGTGAAAGAGATGCTGGTTAAGAACTGGATGAAGAAAGATGTACCATTCGTGAAAATTGGGACCAATGTAAAGAAAGCCTTTGAAATGACTGATCCACTTTTGCCTGTTGCAATTTTGATTGATGAGGATGAGAATTTCCTTGGAATAATTGATTTCAACAAAGTATCCCATAAGTTTTCAAAAGAAGATGTTAGTAAGTATGCGATATGTACTGATTACTATGTGTACCTTGATGACCATATAGAACATGCCGCGATTTTACTTGAAGAATCAAAAGAAAGCTTTCTGCCTGTTTTTGATGAAAAAACAAACAAGCCTGTTGGTATTATAAGTGTCTATGATATGCTTGATGCACTCGTTCATCTTACCGCTTTCGAGGAGAAAGGTATAGAACTCATATTTTCACTGAAAGATATTCCAGGACAGTTGAAGAGGATAGTTGATTTGATGTATGAAAACGATATAAATATCCTATCAGTTTTAACTTACAGGAAAGCCAATGAAGATCAAAGAAAGTTGTTCATAAAGGTGAATGCGATCGATTTGAAGAAAGTTAAAAAGATTTTTGAAAATAGTGAGTTATCACTCGAAAGCATATCTTTCGAAGAAGGGCTTTGGGGGTAAGTGCTTTTGATAAAAATTTTTCTTGGTATAATTCAGGGACTGACAGAATTTCTACCCGTGTCAAGTTCTGGTCATCTGGCGATATTTGGAACTATATTCCAGGATATGAACGTTAGTTTTTTCACGTTACTTCATCTTGCAACTTTGCTGGCCGTTGTGTGGTTTTTAAGAAAGTATCTTTTCAAGCTTATAGTTTCCTTTTTAAAACTGGATAGAAATGCCTGGAAGATTTTCATCTATGTTGTAATCTCTACAATTCCTGCTGGATTTTTTGGTTTGATGTTCAACGATAAAATAGAAAGCACCTTTGGTCAGAACAAATTAATCGCACTTTTTCTGATGTTAACCGGTGTTGTTCTTTTGTTATCTGATTTCAAAAAAGAAGGTGTTCTTGATATACAAAGATTGGGAATTTTCAATGCGCTTTTGATTGGTATATTTCAAAGTTTTGCACTTTTTCCGGGAATCTCGAGAAGTGGTGTGACACTGGTCGCAGGACTCATGTTAGGACTTAAAAGAGAAGAAGCTGTGAAATATTCATTCTTAATATCGATTCCTGCGATTTTGGGGGCTTTCCTGCTTGAAAGTAAGAACATGACGATCGATATTTGGGGTATTCTCGGTTTTGTTACCGCAGTACTTTCTGGATTTGTGGCACTTCACTTTCTGCGATTTCTCACCATTAAGAGAAAACTCAGATATTTTGCTTATTATTGCTGGTTAATTGCTCTACTGATTTTGATCTTTTGATAAAACCAGAAGTTTCTTTATTTCGAATTTAGCTTCTTTGATCACACCTATCTGCAATTTTTCATTCATGTTAAGGTATGTGATCTCTGCTGTATAAGTTCCTTCTTTTGGATTTTTCAGCTCAAAATAGTTATGGCCTTCTTTCAATTTTGCTTTTTTGTATAAAACGATTTTAGTTTCATTCCAGATTTTTAACTCAATCTGTATTTTTTCTGAAGCTATCAGATCTATTTCAAGATGTTTTCCATCGAATTTCGCAATAACATAGAGATGAGGAACAAGTTTCTGGAAATTCAAGATTATTTCCTCTTTTTGTGATACATCGATGGTTTCCTGAATTGTGTAGCAATAAGAGTTTTCAAATCTGAAGATATGGATTCCGTATGGTAGAGAAACGTACTGAACATCTTTATCGATAGTATCGAAGTATTTTCCGTCCATAAAAATTTTTACAGGTTTGAAGTTAGTTTTTATAAGCACCTTCTTCAATTTAGATGATGGCCTATTTACAACGTTAATACCGTAATTCAATACAACTGGAAATTCGAGGTTTAAGTATCCTGACTTAACTATTTTAACGACTGAAACATCTTCTGATAGAGATTCAACAAAAAGTATTCCGTTTTTGTCTGTTAACCCCCTGAAGCTACCATTTATGAACACCATGGATTCGGGCGTCGTTTTTATTAGAATGGAGGAAAGCTTTAAGTTTGAAAAAGAAAGCTTTTCATTGTCTCTGGTCAAAAAGACATTTGTTAGAAATATGAGGATATCATCCTCAAAAATTTCTACCGTGTGTATTCCTTTTGTTGTTTGCAAATCTCTTCGTGAAATATTTTCGAAATCGAAGTTCAGAGTCTGGTCCATTTCAAAATCAAACTGGATCGTACAATCATCCTGTAGTGAATACTCTGAAAGATCAATTTCTCTTGTTTCACCGTCAAGTAAACATAACAACATCGACCAGCTTCCAGAAGTATTTCTAAATGTGAGGCGATGTAAACCCGGTACGATTTCTGTAAAAAGAGGGGTCTGACCTATTTTTTTGCCATCAAGCAGGATTTCAAAGATTTTTCCATGATTGCTATAAAGCTTCAATAATGAACTTTTCTCATTCTTGAAAACCACTTTCGAGTTTATTTTAAAATTCTCGTGATGACTTGCGAGAAAATCGAATATTTCGACTGTGTTCTCAAGTTTTTCAACAGTTAATAAAGAAACATCACTTGAAAGAAGTTCTAAAAAAAGGATTTTATCATCAATTGAAGAAGGCAGATTTATGTCTATAGAATGTTTGCCAACGCTGAAAAAACCCAGATTGATCAGCCAAACTTTGGAGCTGAAGTTTTTAATATAAAGATAAAGATATGAGTTTTCCTGAAGCTCGAATTCAAGTTTGAGACTCGAACTGTAGAAAGCATCAAATTCGAAATTACCTCTTTCAAGCGAAATAAAAGACTTCGAAAGCCATTCACTGAAAGTTTCAATAGAAACAGTTTGAGAAAAAATGATGCCTGGCATGAAAAACAAAAAGAGTACAACAAAAAACCTTAAGGTTTTCAACTTTTCTCTCCAACCTTGATATAAATAATATTTGGGAATCAAATCTGCATTCTCATTATTTCTCTAAAGGATTCCACGATACGGTTTCTTACTTCAGTGGTCAAACGCAACGATAACGATGCTTTTTCAGCGGCGATGATTACCTCGTGAATACTGCTTATTTTTCCAGTTGCAAAATCATTTGACAGTTTGTCAGCCTGTTTTTGAAGCTCGTTCACACTTTCTATAGCATTCTTGAGGAGTTCTTTGAAATCGACATCACTGTTATTTTGCTTGCTCTTTTGAACTCCCTGTTGATTAGAAATATTTTCTGGCCTGTTAATTCCTCCTATACCTTCAGGCACTCTTTATACCTCCTTATCGCGTACCTATTTGGAGAGCCGAATTCGCTATGGTCTTTAGAGAGTTCAGGACACTTGCATTAGCCTCATAGGCCCTTTGTGCGTTTATTAAATCCACCATTTCTCTCAGCACATTAACATTCGGCATTTTCACGTATCCATTTTCATCTGCATCTGGATGTGAGGGATCGTAAACAAGTCTGAATGGTGAAGTGTCAACGGCTACTTTTTCCACCTTTACACCGGATGGTTCTTCATACCCCATATACATTTTAACATATTCTGAAAAAATAGGTATTTTTCTTCTATAGGGTTCCCCATTTTCAGTTCTGGTTGTTTCAGCATTTGCAATGTTGGTTGCTATAACATCCAACCTGAATCGCTGAGCTGTCATACCTGATGCGCTTATATTCATTATCTTGAATATATCCATCATACGACACTCCTCAGAGCGGTGTTGTATCTGTCTATATTCATGCTGAGCAGTCTGCTCAAAGTCTGATACCTTAAAGTATTCTGAACAAGAAGTGTCATTTCGTAATCTATATCGACGTTATTTTTATCGTTGGTAATCGATGTGTTATCCTGTGTGATAATTTTAGGTGATACGGTATCGGGAAAATTACTCAAATGTTTTTGGTTAGAAACCTTCAACTTCAAATCATCATTATAGAGAACTTTCCGAAGTTCTTCTTCAAAGATCACGTCTTTTCTTTTGTAACCAGGTGTTTCGACGTTGGCTATATTGTGCGCAATTACTTCTTGTCTTAAGATAGCCGCATCCATTGCTGCCGGGATTGTATAGAATAAAGAATTGAACATTAAGCTTTCACACCTCCTGATAGATTTTTCTCCATCCTCTTAATTTTTTCCTGAAAGATGTTAAAATATTTCTGAATATTGAAGGAAAGGGGTAAAAGCATATATGGAAAAGCATCAGAGAATAGTTGTACTTGATTATGGTTCTCAATACACCCAATTACTTGCCCGAAGAGTTAGAGAGCTGGGATTTTATTCAGAAATAATCACCCCCGATGATTTTGAATGTGATGAGTCAGTAAAAGGAATAATACTATCTGGAGGACCTAACAGTGTATATGATCCAAGTTCACCAAATATAAGCGATGAGGTCTTGAACAGTGGTATACCTATACTCGGAGTTTGTTACGGAATGCAACTGTTGGCCCACAGACTGGGGGGGAAGGTTGAAGAAGGTGAGCTTGGCGAATATGGAGGAGTGGAAGTAGAAATTATCGACCATTCTGGACTTTTTAAAGGGATACCGAAGAAAATAAGAACCTGGATGAGCCATGGAGACTCTGTTAGAAATGTGCCTGAAAGCTTTAAAATAACTTCCAAATCCTTGAACAACGTTATAGCAGCTATGGAAAATCCGAAAAAAAAGATATATGCTGTTCAATTCCATCCTGAAGTTGTTCAAACTCAGTATGGAATTGAGATCATAAAGAATTTTCTCGAATTAACCGGTATGAAGCCGAACTGGGATCTTGAAGATTACGTCAGAGAGAAAATAGAGGAAATAAAAGCTGTAGTTGGAAATTCAAAAGCGATTTGTGCTGTGTCAGGTGGTGTTGATTCCACGGTAGCAGCTGTTATTGTTAACAAAGCTCTCGGCAACAATTTGGTACCTGTGTTTGTCAACCATGGTCTTTTAAGATTGAACGAAGAGCATGAGGTCCCGTTCGCACTTAAAAAGCTTGGACTTAATGTTATAACTGTCGATGCCTCAAAAGAATTTTTGACAAGATTAAAAGGCGTTGAAGATCCTGAAAAAAAGAGGAAAATAATAGGAGAAACTTTCATAAGGGTTTTTGAAAGAGAGGCAAGAAAAATAGAAAGACTTGAGTACCTTGTTCAGGGGACGATATATTCAGATGTAATAGAAAGTGGTTCCACCGGTTCGAAAAATGTTGCAAAAATAAAGAGCCACCATAATGTTGGCGGTTTGCCTGAAAAGATGGACTTGAAAATAATAGAACCTCTTAGAGAGCTTTTTAAGGATGAAGTGAGAAAAATAGGAAAAATTCTCAATATACCTGATGAGTTTTTAGAGAGGCATCCATTTCCTGGGCCTGGGCTTGCAATAAGAATTATAGGTGAGGTCAATAAAGAAAATCTTGAGCTTTTAAAGAGGGTGGACAAAATTTTCATAGATCTTCTTAAAGAAAAAGATTTGTATCACAAAGTCTGGCAGGCTTTCACCGTACTTTTGCCGATAAAAAGTGTCGGGGTAGTTGGAGATAAAAGAGCTTATGAGAATGTTGTGGCTCTAAGAGCTGTTCAAAGTTCAGAGGGTATGACAGCGGAATGGAGTAATCTGCCTTATGAATTTTTAGATGAAGTGGCTAAAAAAATAGTTGGCTCTATTAAGGGAATTGGAAGGGTAGTGTACGATATAACTTCAAAACCACCCGCAACTATAGAATGGGAGTAAGCTGATCAGCTTACTCCCAGATACGCATTTTTGACTTCTTCATTGTTCAAAAGCTCACTACTTGGACCTTCAAGCCTTATGTTACCGGTTTCAAGCACATAACCGTAATTCGAGACTTTGAGTGCAGCGAGGGCGTTCTGCTCAACTAACAAAATCGATGTTCCCTGTGAATTTATAACCCTTATAACTTCGAAAACCTCTTTTACAAGTAACGGGGCTAAACCGAGTGATGGTTCATCCATCATGAGAAGTTTCGGTCTACTCATAAGTGCTCTGCTTATGGCGAGCATCTGTTGCTCCCCACCTGAAAGTGTTCCACCTTTTTGTGATAGCCTTTCTTTCAATCTTGGAAAAAGTTCAAACACCCATTCCAAATCTTTTTTAACGTCTTCCTCGTCCTTCCGATTGAAGGCTCCCATCATGAGGTTTTCGTAAACTGTGAGATTTGGAAAGATTCTTCTTCCTTCTGGAACGAGTGCTATACCCCTTTCAACAATCTGATGGGCAGGTTTATTTGTTACGTCTTCACCTTCAAACAGTATCTTTCCCCTTCTCGCTTTCACAAGTCCGGCGATAGTAGAAAGCGTTGTCGTTTTTCCAGCGCCGTTAGCACCTATGAGAGTAACTATTTTTCCTTCAGGGACTTTTATATTTATTCCTTTGACTGCATGAATGTTTCCGTAATAAACATGAAGTCCTTCGATTTCAAGAATCAATTTTTCAGGCATAACTACCATCTCCCAGGTAAGCTTCTACAACTTTTGGATCATTCCTGACTTCAGCAGGAGTACCTTTTGAGATTATTCTACCGTAATCCATAACTACTATTCTTTCACATATTCCCATGACTACTTTCATATCGTGTTCGATGAGAAGAATCGTGAGATTGAAATCATCTCTTATCTTTTTAATGAACTCCATAAGTTCTTCCGTTTCGTGAGGATTCATACCTGCTGCAGGTTCATCTAAAAGCAGTAATTTGGGTTCTGTCGCGAGCGCTCTTGCTATCTCCAGCTTTCTCTGCATACCGTAAGGAAGTGCGGAAGCTTTTTCATAAGCAAGATCTGAAAGCTCAACTTTTTCGAGTAATTCTTCGGCTTCTCTGATCATTCTTCTTTCCATTTCAAAGTAACCAAGCTTGAGTATGGATTTCCAGAACCAGCCTTTTCCAACTACTTTAGGTTCAAATCCGTGTTTTTGAAGAATCTTATCAGCATGTCGTTCCTCAAGTTTGTGATGTTGAGATACCAGAACGTTTTCCATAACCGTCATATCACCAAAAAGTCTTATGTTTTGAAAGGTTCTTGCTATACCAAGGTGCGTTATATAATGAGGTGGAAGACCCGTTATATCGATCCCTCGGAATATCACTTTACCTTTTGTTGGTGTATAGATACCCGTTATAACGTTAAAAACAGTTGTTTTACCTGCTCCATTTGGCCCTATAAGTCCTACAAGCTCTCCATCTTCCAAGTTCATATCGAAGTCACCCACAGCTACGAGACCGCCAAACTGCATTGTTACGTTATCAAGCTTCAAAACAGTTTCTCTCTCCATCTATCAAAACCTCCAGTTCTTTCATTGCTTGCGTCTTAACCTAAGAAAGAAATTGTAAATACTATCCCAGGTTAATTCGCTTCTTCCCATTATTCCGCGTCTCCAGGTCAACATGACTATTATAAAGATAGTTGAGAGGACGAGTAACCTCATACCAGATATGGCGGGAATCTGTATCCCAAATAATTTGAATGGAGTTTCAACTATTCTCAGCCATTCTGAAAGTATTGCAAAAATTGCTGCGCCAAATAGTGCGCCTGTTATACTTCCAAGTCCTCCCAGTACTATCATTATCAGTATGTTGAAAGTCAAAAGAATTCCGACCGTTTGTGGACGTGGATCTATTGTTGTTAACCAGTGTGCATACAAAGATCCAGAGATACCCGCGAAAAAGGCCCCTACGACAAAAGCGGTTAACTGATGTTTGGTAACATTTATCCCCATCGCTTTGGCTGCTATAGGATCTTCTCTTATAGCTTTCAGTGCTCTTCCGTAACTGCTACTGACAAGGCTTCCAATAACGAGAACGGTTACAAGCAACCATCCCCATGGCCACCATATATTTGTGTACTCTTCAAGTCCTTTTAATCCAAGCGGGCCGTTAGTAACTGAAATCATATTTAGTATTAATATTCTCACGATTTCACTGAAACCAAGAGTGGTTATGGCTAAATAATCCCCAGTAAGTCTTAAAGAAGGATAGCCAATTAGATATGCCAAGATCGCAGCCATTACTCCGGCAATTATTGTTGCACTCAGAAAGTCCAGCTGTATAGAATTCAAAGGCCAGATAAGAGGTTTCAGAAAGAAACTCATCTGTTTCTGTTGAATGGACATCGTCAAAAGTGCACTGGTATAGGCCCCTATAGCAATGAAACCAGAGTGACCGAGTGAGAAAATACCTGTTATTCCATTTATAAAAGTTAAACTCACAGCCATTATCCCGTATATACCTATAAGGGTTAAAATTCTTATCCAGTAGGTATCAAGCTTTTTTTGAGCCAGAAATAGCATCAAAATCATGAATAGAACGAAAATTATAGTTAGAAAGACTTTCATTCTGGTTGGCAATTTTCTATATAACACTGTTATCACACCTTTTCCTCAAGTTTCGCACCAAGTATTCCAGATGGTTTGTACATGAGTATGATTATCAAAATTATGAAGGCGAATATGTCTCTATAACCAGCAAACCTTGGTAAAAAAGCAACAAGCATTATCTCTATCATACCCAGAAGGAATCCTCCAAGCATGGCTCCCTGTATGGAACCTATTCCTCCGATAACTGCAGCTATGAATGCTTTCAACCCGGGCATGAATCCCATATAAGGATTTACGTTAGGATATTTCATTGCCCACAGGATTCCGCCAGCTCCAGCAAGTGCAGAACCTATTGCAAAGGTTATACCAATTACCAGATCAACATTTACTCCCATCAAAGCTGTGGTGGCTATATCGGTCGAAATTGCTCGCATGGCCATCCCAATTTTTGTTTTGTAAACGAACCATATAAGAAATATTATCAGCAATGCAGTTATCCCGAGAATAAAGAAGGTTAGAATCTGAACTCTGACACTTCCTATCTGAAGCATTTTTGAGAAAAATTTCGGATAAATTCTCGGAGGGGCAAAGGACTTTGGAATTCCACCAAATATAACTACAGCAAGACTTTCAAGAAATATTGACATACCTATGGCCGTTATCAATGAAGAAATCCTTGGAGCATTCCTTAGGGGTTTATAGGCAATTCTGTCAATCAAAAAGCCCAGGATACCTGCTCCGATTATTGCAACTACGAAAGCAAGCCACCAAGGCAGAAGAAACAACGTAACCCCATAAAAAGCGAAATAAGTCCCCATCATGAAAACATCGCCATGAGCAAAGTTGATGAGTCTGAGAATTCCATACACCATTGAATATCCAATTGCTATAAGTGCATACAACCCACCTAATAGAATTCCATTGGCTAAATTTTGCAGGAAAATTGGCAAAGTCATTCGCATTTAGAGCAATCCTCCTCCTAATAAAATGGACCTCCTGTGTGGAGGCCCGTTTGAAAATTTATAGATTTTCAATCGAATTATGGGTTAACAACTGTCACAAATTTGAATTCACCGTTTTCAACCTTGTTTATGACGACAGATTTTATCGGATTACCATCCGGTCCCATCTTTATAACTCCTGTTACACCTTTGAACTCTTTTGTTTCTCTCAAAGCCTGTGCTATTGCTTCAGGATCATCGCTACCTGCACGCTTTATTGCATCGTAGATTATCAGATAAGCATCAAAATTCAAAGCGGACATTGCAGATGGTCTTTCACCGTATTTTTCTTGGAATTTCTCTATGAAAACAGAGGCTATTTCCGTCTGTGCTGCATCAGGATGATAGTGAGTTGTGTAGTAAACATCGTTAACAGCGTCTCCACCTATTTCAATGAGTTGCTGTGCTTCTGCACCATCACCCGCAAGTATTGGACCATAGAATCCAAATTGTCTTGCCTGTCTGGCAATCAGAGCAATTTCAGTATAATAACCCGGTACATAGAGAATGTCAGGGTTTCTTGAAAGTGCATCGGTAAGTTGGGCGGAAAAGTCCTGGTCACCGGTCCTGTAGTATTCTTCATATATTGTTCCACCGAGAGCTGTGAAGGTTTTTTTGAAGAAGTTTGCAAGTCCGACACAGTAATCTTGTTCTATATCCGTAAAAATAACAACGTTTCTTGCACCGAGATTTTCATAAGCAAACTTTGCTGCTATTTCACCCTGGAAAGGATCGATAAAACAAACCCTGAACATGTACTTCTTTCCTTGAGTTACCAGAGGATTTGTGGAAGCAGGAGTGACCATCGGTATCTTCTTTTTATCAGCAACTGCACTACCGGCCAAGCTGTTTCCGCTTATCAACTCACCTATTATTGCGTTTACTTTTTCATAATCAATTGCACGAGCAACTGCATTTGCCGTTTCCGCTTTTTCACTCTTGGTGTCGATGAAAACAACTTCTATCTTTTTACCGAGAACCTCTGGGAACATTTCGTTGGCGAGCAAAATTCCTTGCTTACCTTGCTGACCGTATGCTGCAACAGCACCTGTTAAAGGAAGAACCGCCGCAATTTTAATTGTTTCAGCAGCTATCGAAACTATCGATAGTAAAACGATCAATGTAAACACCAAAAAAGTCATTTTCCTCATGAAAAGCACCCCCTATTTGCAATTTTTAAACGAGTTTACCACAAATTAACCTTAAAAGTCAAATTTACTTAATTCTGAAAAATATTCACGGAAAACTTGTCCTTTATAATGAAGTATATAATTGAAAGAATCGATTAGAAGATTGGTGATATAATTGATTCCAATGAGGAGGGGTATTTCTTGCAATTCGCTGAAATAGTGAAAATACTCGAATCAGAGAATCTTGTAAAAAATCTTGTAAATTGTTCTGATAGATTATTGAACGTTCGAATCAATGACATACAGATCGATTCTAAAAATGTTGGAAAGGGTTCCTTGTATATATGCAGAAAGGGCTACAAATTCGACTCGCATTTTCTTGCCTCTGAGGTTGTTAGGAGAGGTGCCTGTGCACTGATAACAGAAAGAGACGTGAATGTAAATGTTCCATATGTAGTTGTCAGTGATAGTCGAAAGGCAGAGGCATTGGTAACTTCTCATTTCTATGGGTATCCCCATGAAAAACTGACTGTTTTCGGTGTAACTGGTACCAATGGTAAAACGACGATAGCGACTTTGATACATTATCTTTTGAATAGGCACAGAGTCAAAGGAAGTCTAATAAGCACTGTTAAAAATTTGATTCTGGATAAAGCCGTGCCAGCCAAGAACACCACTCCGTCATCGGCAGAAATCTTCAAAATAATGTACGAGACACTTAAAAAAGGTGGAAAATTTGTCAGTATGGAAATATCTTCCCATGCCCTTGCCCTGCATAGAGTTGATTCAATTAAGCTGGATTACGCAATTTTAACTAATATCACACACGATCATCTTGATTTTCATGGAAATTTTGAGAATTACGTTGAAACAAAGCTCAAGATCTTCGATCTTTTGAAGGCTACTGGAAAGGCCGTCATAAACGCTGATCTTGGTATGAAAATTGATTATTCGGGACATATCATAACCTATGGAATAGAAAATGAAGCAGATTTTAAAGGCTCCAACATCAAGGTCAGTAGAAAGGGAACCTGTTTTGATCTATTGATCGACGGAAAAAATTTAGGGGAGATTCATATACCTTTGATAGGTTCTTTCAATGTGTACAACGTTCTGGCCGTTCTGGCCGTTATGATAGATATGGGCTACAGCCTTGATTTTTTAAAAAATATGCTGAAAAAATTCCCGGGTGTTGAGGGTAGATTTGAACTCATTCATGATAAGCATCTTGGTATAGATGTTGTTATAGATTTCGCACATACTCCTGATGCTCTTGAAAAAGCTTTAAAAACGGCAAAACAGATAGCTAACAAAAGAATTATTGCTGTTTTTGGCGCAGGTGGTGAAGGTGATAGGTACAAAAGGCCGATTATGGGAAGAATTGCTTCAAATATTGCTGATGTTGTTATCATAACCACTGATAATCCCAAAAGTGAGGATCCAAGAGAAATACTTGAACAGATTGAAGAGGGTGTCGATAAAAGCAAACCTTATCTTGTGATTGAAGATAGAAAAGATGCCATAGAAATGGCAGTAACGATAGCGAACAAAGGAGACTTGATTTTAATTGCTGGGAAAGGACATGAAAGAATCATAGATTATGGTAGCTATCAAAAACCTTTCAACGATAGAGAGGTTCTTGAGGAGATTTTGGAAAGTATTAAGGAGAGGATAAATGCAACTAAAGCTTTCGGAAATGCTTGAGGTTTTAAGATGTTCTGAGATATACAATCTTTTTGAAGACCCCGATCGAATCTATGTAAATTCCTTTGTAGTTGATTCGCGCGAAAGTAAAGATGGGTCTGTTTTTTTTGCCTTGAAAGGTAGAAGAGTTGATGGTCATAATTTTGTGAAAGATGCCTATTCAAAAGGTGCAAAAGTGGCGGTAGTTGAAAGAAAAATAGCAGAAGTTGGGATAGTACAGCTGGTTGTAAACTCTACAATTGAAGCGTTGAACAATCTTGCGATAAATGTTATAAGAAAGAAAAGTACCAAAATAATAGGAATAACGGGCTCAAACGGTAAAACAACTACAAAAGAATTGATCCATCACTTGCTGAAAAAAACTCTTGATAGACCGGTTTTTAAAAATCCAGGAAATTTGAATACCGAGATTGGATTACCTGTTTCGATTCTAAACTATTATAATTTTGAAGATATTCTTGTTCTGGAATTCGGAATCAGTAAAAGAGGAGACATGGATAGGATTATAAAGAATTTCAAACCAGATATTGGGGTTTTTCTTAACTGTGGTAGTGCACACTTAGGCAATTTTAAAGACGAAGACGAAATATTTTCCGAGAAATCTAAAATGATAAAATCCATTGACAATGGTGCTGTTGTTCTTTATGCTGATGATGAAAGATTCTTGAAGTTATCAGAGGATTTAAAAAATCTTTCGATAAAGTTTTTTGGTCAGAAAAGTGGGGATGTTAAACTTCTGAGTTGGAAATACACCGACGATCTCAGTAGCACAATAGCTGTGATAGATGTTTTTGGAAAGCTTTATTCTGTAATACTCAACGGTATATGGAATCGTGGACAGCTTTTAGATCTTTGTGCTGCTATATGCACAATCAAGATATTGGAATTGAATTTCAATCCTGATGATTTGGAAGATTTCAAACTGTTGAGAAATAGGTTCAACGTTCAAAAAGTAGATAAAATTGTACTCGTAGACGATACATACAACTCGAGTATTGAATCTGTGAAGGAAGCACTCAATACTATAAAGTTATTGACAGCGAGTAGAAAAATAGCTGTTATTGGTTCCATTTTGGAACAGGGAAGTAAGTCAATCGAAACTCATGAAAAACTTGGCGAATTAATCAATGCTTCTGATATTGAGCATGTTATTGTTTACTCTGTTTTTTCTGATGTGAAGTACTCGATAAGTACTATGAAAGAGAAAGTGGTTTTTGAGAGTTCTGTCCTTGATGAAGTAGCTGATAAATTGATTAAGTTTCTAAGGCCCGGTGATTTGATTTATTTCAAAGCATCAAGAGCTGTGGAAATGGAAAGGGTGATTGAGAGAGTATGGAAATCTTTCTCAGAGCAGTAATTTTATTTATTGCTTTTTTTTCGACCTATCTGCTCTATCCAATTTTCATAGATATTTTGAAAAAAAACAGTGTGGGTCAGTTTATAAGAAAAGAAGGGCCTGATCTTCACAACTATAAAGAAGGTACTCCTACCATGGGAGGTTTGCTTTTCATAGCTTCGGGCTCAATTTTTGGAGTTTTGATGAATCCTGTCGGTGAAACATTTTTTCTGGTTTTAGCGGTTATTCTCTTTGCATTCATAGGTCTTCTGGATGACTGGTTGAGTGTTAGAAGAAAAAATGCTGAAGGATTGAAAGTTCATCAGAAATTTCTTCTTCAAATTGTTTTTGCTATTTTGCTGGTGCTATTTTCGCAGATGATGTCACCGCATACTCATATTTTACTCCCTTTCTCCAATCAAAGACTTGAACTTGGATTTTTTTATTACATATTCACCGTATTTGTGATAGTAGCGATTTCAAACGCTGTTAATCTAACAGACGGTCTTGATGGACTTGCTGGAAGTGTTTTTCTCTCAACTGCAGTACCTTTATACGTTTTTTATAGGTTCCATGGTAACGACTTTCCGATTCTTTTAACTTTTTCTCTGGCGGTTTGCGCATTTCTTTTCTATAATTTTAAACCCGCAAAGGTGTTTATGGGTGATACAGGTGCGATAGCCCTTGGTGGCCTGCTTGGTGGGGTTGTCAGTTTAACAGGTACGGAGCTCTTTTTGTTGTTTTTTGCTCTGATATTTTTTGTGGAAACGTTGAGTGTACTTATTCAAGTTGGCTGGTATAAGATAACAAAGAGACGTGTTTTCAAGATGTCACCATTGCATCATCACTACGAGCTAAAAGGTTACAGTGAGGAAAGCATAGTTTTCAGATTCTCTGTTGTCAACTTAATTGCGGCTTTGTTGATTTTGGGGGTTTACAAATGATAGGTATCGTTGGATTTGGAAAAAGTAATCAGATGCTGTATGAGTTTTTGAATAAAAAGGAGACTCTTTTCATTTCAGAAATATCCTCTTTTTCACAAGAATGGAAACAAAGATTTGTGAAAGATGGTGTTATGTTTGAAGAAAACGGCCACACCGAAAAACTTTTGGAATGTGATTTAGTAATAAAAAGTCCTGGAATCAGAAGAAATTTACCGATATTGATGGAGGCAGAGAGCAGAGGTATAGAAATTATAAATGAAGTGGAATATATCTACAGAGTTCTCAAAAAACTTGGAAAAGTCCCAAAGATTGTGGTGATAACAGGGACTAACGGTAAAACAACCACAACGGATTTAACAGGTAAGGTTTTGAAAAATAACTACAGTGTTTTTGTAGGTGGTAACATAGGGAATCCATTCTGCCAGGTGCTTGGTCTTGAAGAACCTCCACAAATAGCTGTTCTGGAAATAAGCAGTTTTCAGGCACTCGACTTAAAGGAATTCGAGATAGATGTTCTTGTGATATTGAACATAAGGCAGGATCATATAGACTGGCATGGAAGTTTTGAAAACTATAAAAACGCCAAATTAAGACTTTTGAATTTTTGCAGAGAGGATGGAGTTGTTATTTTAAACAAAGATGATGAAAATCTTCAAAAGATCAGTAAAAAATCTCCAATTTATTTTTCTATAAATAACAGGAACGCTGGGATTTATATGGATATTTCAACAAGAAAGATTTACCTGAACTCGAATTTTCTCTTTGAAATGCCTGATAATATCAACTACAAGCACAATTATCAAAATGCACTTGCAGCCATTGCTGTTGGGAAACATCTGGGAATTACTGATGAAAACATATTGAAGACCTTAAAAAATTTCAAGACTGAAGAGCACAGACTTGAAGAATTCGCACAGTTCAATGATATAAAATTTGTAAATGATTCCAAAGCTACGAACAGTTCTGCTACTCTTGCTGCGATAGATTGTTTTCCAGAAAAAAAGATTATCCTTATATTGAGTGGTAGAGAAAAAAAGGAAGATTTTACAGAGCTCATAGAAAACATAAAGAAAAAGGTTAAACATACGATTTTACTCGGCGAGATGGTTGTAACTCTTGAAAAACAGATGAAAGCCAATAATTTAAAATATTTTGTTGCGAGAGATTTTTCCGAAGCCGTTGAAAATGCTTTAACTGTTGCTGAAAGAGGAGATTATGTCCTTTTGAGTCCGGCAGGAGCAAGTTTTGATATGTTTTCGGATTACAAACATCGCGGTGAAATGTTTAAACAAACTGTACTTAAGATTTTAAAGGAGAAATGCTCACATGAATTCTGAGGCAAGAAGTCTCTTGCTCATATTAACCACAGTAATTGCAATTGGACTGGTAGTGATGTACAGTGCTTCGTACATAACGGCCTTCAAATGGCCTTATCCAGATTTTGATTATTATTTAAAGAGACAAGTTTTTGCGATATTTGTTGGTTTTGTAGCGATGCTTATAGCTTCGATCGTCGATTATAAAACTCACAGAAGATTCATTCTTCATTATTATATGCTTGTTTTCGCGCTTCTGGTTATAGCATTAGCATTCCCTGGAAAGGGTGGTTCACGGAGATGGATTGATCTTGGGTATTTTGATCTTCAACCATCGGAACTTGCCAAGCTTCTGATAATTTTATTTGTAGCACATTATGCAGATAAACAGCGTGTTCACATGAAAACCTTCGTCAAAGGTTTTATTGTTCCTACATCGTTCATAGGTGTTTTATTACTCCTTGTTTTCGTTGAGCCTGATTTGAGCACCACTATCTATCTGACTCTTCTTTTTTTGATAATGCTTTATGTTGGAGGAACACGAGGAATATACATTTTACTGATGATTGGACTTGGTATCTCGCTCTTCTTTTTAGCTTACAAATTTGAACTTTTAAAAGATTATCAGATTGAAAGGATAGAGAGTTTCGTTGATGTTATCACCGGTAAAATAAACAGTACTTGGCATCAAGCCAGCAGTTCTATAAACGCCGTTAAAAACGGTGGATTTATTGGATTAGGACTTGGGCTTGGAGAATTGAAATATTATATCCCTGTTCAATTCAGTGATTTCATTTTTGCGGTATTGGGAGAAGAGCTCGGGTTTGTGGGAATAAGTGGTTTGCTAATACTTTACGTACTCATGGTGAGACAAATGCTGAAAGCAGCATTTGAATCTATAAAAGATGATTTTGGTCGAATGCTGACGATAGGTTATGCTTTCATGGTGCTTTTACAGGTTACAATAAATATCTCCGTTGTTCTTGGAATTTTACCCACTACTGGTTTAACTTTACCTTTTGTAAGTTACGGGGGAAGTTCTATACTTGTTTTTTTAACAGGTTATGGTATTGTATTGAGTGTATTAACACATCAATAATAAAAAGGAGGGAAAGGCAAGTCAGCGCTTTTTAGCGTTTTATCTTGCCGAGGAACTTATGAAACCAAAAATAGGAATAACATCTGCATATCGATGGGAAACAGGTTATTGTATGATCAGAGATTTTTATGTGAAGGCAATCGAAAAAGCCGGCGGTGTACCTTTCATAATACCTCCAATAATTTCTGTAGAAGAAATTGAAACCTTTCTTGATTTTTTTGATGGAATACTCCTTTCTGGTGGATTAGATGTTCAGCCCGGTCTGTACGGAGACAGACCAGGTTTTACAACAAAAGTGGGACCTTTTAGAGATGAATTTGAAATAGAATTGGTCAAAAAGGCAGTCGAAAAAAGAAAGCCTTTATTTGCTATCTGTAGAGGGATACAGGTTTTAAACGTAGCGCTCGGTGGAACGCTGATACAAGAGATTCAAAAGGTAAGTTCTTTGAAACATACTTGGCACAGTGGTGGCGAAGTGGAAGTCCCCTGGTGGATGCCAACGCATGATGTAGAAATAGATCAAAATTCGCTTCTTTACAAAATCTTTCAAAGCAAAATTTTGAAAGTCAACAGTTTCCATCACCAGGCCATTAAAAACCTTGGAAAAGGATTGATTGCAACGGCGTTTGCTTCTGATGGAATAATAGAAGCAGTTGAACATATTAAACATCCTTTCTGTGTAGGAGTACAATGGCATCCAGAAGGAATGTTTGATGTTCACAAGGAGCAACTGAAGCTGTTTGAAGCTTTTGTGAACGCTTCAAAAGGTTAAGCACTGTGATCTACTATTTTCCCCCAGGTGTAGCCGCCAGTGAAAATCAATCTTCCCTGCGAATCATAAGAAGTGAAATACCTAACATAGACCTGGGCAATCCTTCCTTCAAGGATTGCCCTTCCGATTATATCTTGAACATGTTGCCTTTCGTGCGAGGCAATGAATAATAATGATGAATCTGCTGGTATTTTAGTGGGATATTTGAATGAAACAGAGGGATCATTCGATGCATCAACCACGGTTATTTCATCTTCAGTTCTACTGTTTTCAATTGTCTTGTTAGTTCTTTTTTTACTGTTCGAAGGAGTAGCCAGATTCTTCTCGATCTCATTTATAAGTTTTTCGGCTCTTGAAGTGTTCCCAGAATAAAGCATGGTTCTTACTTTGCCTAACAATCTTATTGTTTCAACATCGCCATTTACCGTTGCTTGAGCAATAAGAAACCTTAATCTGTTTTCCAGATATTCAATTTGAGTCTGTTTTCTATCATATTGATTTAAACTTGTTATGGAACTTACATTCATAGAAAACAACTCTCTTTGAGTTATCTTTCAAAGAAATTCTTCATGAGTTTTGTATCGAATTCAACTGGAAAACTCACCGCTGTATTTTCAAGCTGAGATTTGTAAATTCCAAGAATTATTTCAACAGCTTTTTTGCCTTCGCGACCGTCTATGTATGGTTTTCTGTCTTTAGAAATTGCTTCGTGGAAGTCTTTGTAGATATGAATATGTCCACTTCCATAAACAGTTTCTGGATCTGGGAGGTTCATAAATGGGTGTGAATCTTCCTGTGGGAATCTCCATACTTCTATTCTATTGACTGCAAGACCGCCAATCACCACTGTACCTTTTTCACCAAAAATTGAAAGAGTTTCTTCCAAATTTTTTGGGTATACGTTGCTTGTCGCTTCTATTATACCATAACTACCGTTTGCAAACCTGATTATCGCTATTCCCAGATCTTCAGTTTCTATGTAAGGATGAGCTTGATTGGCTATTTTTCCATAAATTTCAACAACCTCACCATTGTTACTTAGCATCCATTGAAGGAGGTCTATACCGTGTATAGACTGATTCATTAAAACTCCTCCATCCATTTCCCAAGTACCTCTCCAATCTGCCTGTAAATAATAGCTCTCATTTCGATTCCATCTGACTGCAATATGACCGTAAAAGATTTTTCCGAATGCGTTATTTTCTATCTTTTTTCTCAGCTCTTGAATTGGAGGATTGAATCTATTCTGAAAACAGACTTCGAGCTTCAGATTTTTTGATTCAGATAGTTCTATCATCTCGTCCATTTCACGTGTAGATAAAGCCATAGGTTTTTCAACCAGCACGTGTTTACCATGATTCATCGCATCAATGGCTATCTGATAATGTTTTCCACTCTCAGTAGCTATCACAACTGCATCGATATCATTTCTTCGAAGTATTTCCTTGTAGTTTACGTAAATTTCCGGACGTTTCAATCCCGAATTCTCAAGTTTATCAGCCATACTTTCTGCTTTTTCTTTTCTTATGTCGCACAAAGCCACACAATCTATGAATTTTGAATTTTCAATGATTGCTTTTGAATGACTCACAGTTGCGACTCTTCCACAACCTATCAGTGCTAAACGCAATTTTTCCATTTTTTTCCTCCTCACTTACAAAAGATAAACTTCGTCTTTTTCATTTTTGAAATTCTTTGTTATGTTCTTAGTATCGAAGACGAATGGAGCGTTGTCCAGAATGAACCTGTAGTCTATATTCTTTTTGTGGGCGGTTGTTATCAGCACAGCATCAGAGGTTTCAAGAACTTCTCTGTTCAGTTCAACACTTCTATAGAGTTTTCCGTTGTGTATAAATTCAGGAATGTAAGGATCGTGATATTTCACATCTGCCTTGTATTTTTCGAGTAGTTCCAGTACCTTCAAAGCGGGAGATTCTCTTAGATCATCTATGTCTCCTTTGTAAGCAACGCCAAGTAATAAAATTTTTGAACCATTCAAACATTTTTTCTTTTCGTTCAATATTTCTATCAATCTTTCTACAACATATTCAGGCATATAATCGTTAATTTCTCCTGCTAATTCTATCAGTCTTGTATGATAATCGTATTCTCTGGCTTTGTAAGTCAAATAAAAGGGATCGATTGGTATGCAATGTCCCCCCACACCCGGACCGGGATAAAATGGCATGAACCCAAAAGGTTTGGTTGCAGCAGCTTCGATCACTTCCCAGATATTTATTCCCATTTTTCTTGCGACAATTGCCATTTCATTTATCAATGCTATGTTGACTATTCTAAAGGTGTTTTCAAGTATTTTGGACATTTCCGCTTCTTTCGGGGAAGATACAGTGAATACACTCGCTTCAAGAACAGTCTCATACAAAGCTTTGGCATGTTCTGTGCACTGTTTTGTAACTCCACCAACCACCTTCGGAGTGTTTTTAGTTTTGTATATCAAATTACCTGGATCGACTCTTTCAGGGCTGAAGGCAAGGTAAAAATCCTTTCCAACTTTCAGTCCTGACCTTTCGAGTATCGGCAAAAGTACTTCTTCTGTTGTTCCAGGATAAGTTGTACTCTCCAAAACTATCAGCATATCTTTATGAAGTCTTTTCTCTATTTCTTCGGCGGTATTCACAACAAATGTTAGATCAGGCTGTTTGAATTTGTTCAATGGAGTTGGAACACATATTGAAACCACATCGCATTTCATAATCTCGTCAAAATCACCCGTGGCTTTCAAACGACCTATTTTAACAAGATCTGCCAGTTCTTCATCCACAACATCTCCTATGTAATTTTTTCCCTGGTTCACCATCTCGACCTTTTTTTCTTGTATATCGAATCCCAGAACGCTGAAACCAGCTTTAGCCTTTTCAACCGCAAGTGGGAGTCCGACGTATCCTAATCCTATGACTCCTATGAGTGCTTTTTTGCTTTTTATTCTTTCAAGTAGAGTCATACAGTTAACCTCCTCTTATGAATTTAAGCTTTTCAATGCATCTGCTATTGTTGAAACAACCATTTTCTGTTCCTCAAATTCTAATTCAGGGAAAATTGGAAGTGCAAGGGTAGTTTTACTGGCTCTCTCAGAATTCGGTAAATCACCTTCTTTGTAACCGAGATTTCGGAAACATCTCTGAAGATGTAAAGGTAACGGGTAATATACGGCACATCCTATACCTTCCTTAAGAAGTTTCCCCCTCACATGTTCCCTAACGGTTTCATTTTCAAATTCGACAACGTATTGATGATAAACATGCCTCTGATCGTCAAAGAAATTTGGCAACCTGACGATTTTACTCAAACCTTCTGTTTCAAAAAGTTTTGAGTAATTTCTGGCGATTTCTATCCTCTTTCTCGTGTATTCATCGAGATACTTGAATTTGATTCTAAGGATAGCAGCTTGAAGTTCGTCAAGTCTTGAATTATAACCAACAACTTCATGGAAGTATTTTTGTTTTGCTCCATGAGTTCTAAGCATTCTGCACGTATCCGCTATTTCTTCATTATCAGTGAATATCATTCCTCCATCACCGTATGCACCGAGATTTTTTGTCGGAAAGAATGAAACTATCGATGCATCACCGACGCTTCCACTTTTTCTCATGCTTCCATCATCGTATATCCACATCGACCCTATAGATTGTGCTGCATCTTCGAGGATTTTCAAACCATACTTTCTTTTCAAATTTTCTAATTTTTCAAGATCAACAGTCTGACCGAAAAGATGGACAGGGATTATAGCCTTTATTTTTTTTGGTGAAACAGTCTTATCGTTCACTTTGACCCTTATCTTACCTTCAAGTATGTTTTCAACTGTTCTCAGATTGATGTTGTAAGTATCAGGATCGATATCCACAAAAATTGGTGTCGCACCGAGCCTAACGATGCAACTTGCGGTTGCAAAGAAGGTATAAGGTGTTGTTATTACGTAGTCTTCTTCTTTTACTCCAAGAGCTCTAAGGGCTATTAAAAGCGCATCTGAACCGTTGGCAACACCAATGCCGTATTTGACACCTATGAATTCTGAAAGTTCTTCTTCAAGACTTCTCACATTTTCTCCAAGGATAACTCTGCCGGAACTTAGTACATTGTCTATGGCTTCCATTATTTCTCGCTGGATTTTTAAATACTGCCTTGTCATATCGAATAAAGGTATCTTCACCATTTCAACTCCTTTCAAGCGATACGGTACCGTTTTCAGAGACGTTGAAGACGTATACACTTTCATACCCAAGCTTTTTTGCCTTTTCAAGCATCACTTTAGAATGCTTGAAAGATGCGATTATAACTGCATCGTGGGATATTTTGATCGCATGTTCTGGTTCGTAAACGTTGTAACCGTACATTCTGTCACCTTGTTTCAGAGGTGAATCATCTATAAAACCAAGAATTTCAAAATCCTCAGCTTTTAGAACGTTCAGTACGATTCTTCCAATAACTCCGGCACCGTAAAGGAGAATTTGCCTTTTTTTCTCTCTATTTAATATTTCGACTATTTTCGAAAAATGTCCCTTGGTTTCCATGAAAAGCTGAGATATCTCTGCCATGAGGGATAAGGTTAAAAGTTGCAATCTGTTCTTCCCGATTAATGTTAAGTGGTAACTCATCGTTCTGGCATTATCGCCGGATTTTTCAATATATCCCTCTTCCACAAAAAGTTTTATATACTTATTCACCATGGAAGGAGCTATGTTGGCAATCTTTGAGAGTTTTTCCTGGGATATATTTGGGTCTTTTTCTATCGAAGATAGGAGTAACAGTTCTCTGTACAGAGGTGATGGATTGAAAAACTCCAAATTTTCTAATTTTATCAATGTATCACCTACCAATTTTAACAATTGGTAATTATTCACTCACTGAATGAATTATAACACCTGAAATGTAAATTTTAGTAAAATTAAGCAAATGGAAGAAAAAAGCTGAAAATCCCCCTTTAATTCCTGTTGCTTGGCTTTAAACGGATTTAAATGTTCATAAATAAATTTGAAGATAATTTTAATTGGAAGTATCATAAAGATTATGAAGGTGAATTTGTTTTCTTATTTATCCTTTTTTGGTGATAAATGAATCATAAATCTCTCAAGGAGGGATTTTTTATAAAAAGAGTCAGTACACTTGAAAAGATAAAGAGATCGTCTATAGAACTTTTTGCAAAGAACTGTTATCATGAGATCTCTGTGCTTTCAATTATGAAGAAAGCTAAAATCAGTAATAGTGCTTTCTACAAATATTTTAATTCGAAGAAAGAATTGCTTGATTCCTTAGTTGAAGATATTCTTTTGGAGTTCGATACCGCTTTGAATGTCAAAGGCCTGACCTTTCGCAGCAAGATAACGAGAATGATAGAAGATTATATCTATTTCGTTCAGGAAAATATTCTGGAATGTAGCGTTCTGCACGAAGCAGAATACATAGAAGAAAAAATATCCATGAGTTTGAAGAACATACTCAAGAAAAAACTTTCAGATGTGGGATTGGATATCGGCGATGAATTTTTCTGGTTTTTTTGGGGTAGTATCAGATTCCTTGTTGTCTGGTCTGAACTCTGGAAATTAAAGAAAATAGATGAATCTGTATTTGAAAATTTATTAACTTTTTTATTCAAAGGCATTTCGCCTGGGCATTATGAATTGAACGATAAGGTGTTTTTTTATAAACCAGTAAAGATTCAGATGCTTAATGATTCCACGAAAATGAAACTCTTTTCAAGTGCAGAGCGCCTATTTGGAACCAAAGGTTATCATAAAACTCAGATAAGCGAGATAACAAAAACGGCAGGCGTCGCTCAGGGAACTTTCTATCTCTATTTTCAAAATAAAAAAGAAATTCTCAAAGAACTTGTGAAATGGACAAACAGAAATCTGAGAAAAGAATTAAAAGAGGTTATTGAGGCTCTCAGCGATAGAAGAGATATGGAGATAGCGGGCTATTTTGTATTCTTAAAATTCTTTGAAAAACACCCATGGATGTATCGAATAGTAAGAGAAGCAGAGTTCGTTGTACCGGATGTTGGCATATGGTATTACAAAAAACTTCATGACAGTTATTTAGAACCTTTGAAACAGGCTATTTCAAAGAGACAAATCGTGAATTTGAATCCTGACGATCTTGCTGTTTTCTTGATGGGCATAGGACATTTTATGGGAGAAGATCTGATAGTTCTAAAAAAACATCCCGAGGATAAATTTAAAGATTCATTGAGTAAGTTATCAAGATATTTGTTTCACGGTATCAGGGGAGGTAAATAAAATGGACTGGAAAGAAGAACACAAAAGAAAAAAAAGAACTATTGAAGATGTTTTAAAACTTGTGAGAGATAACTCAACTGTGGTTGTAGGAATGACACCTATGGAACCACAGCTTTTTTTATCAAAACTTCATCTGATAGCCAGTAGAGTAAAAAACGTGAGTGTCTTTACCTGTCTAAATTCGAGGGACTATGAGTTTTATTTGAATAAAGAGTATGAAAGCTCTTTTGATAACAATTCCTGGTTTTTTGGCCCTTCAAACAGAAAGAGTGTGGATAATGGTCTAAGAATGGTCACGTACGTTCCCAACAATCTTCATCAGGCAGGTATCAATTTGATCGATTCACGTGAAATAGACATTTTTGTCGGTGTGGCTTCACCAATGGATAAAAATGGTTTTTTCACTCTTTCAGCGAGTGTTGTGTATGAAAAAGATGTTTTGGAAAACGCAAAAACAGTGGTTTTAGAGGTGAATGAAAATGCTCCAAGAACCCATGGAGACACTCAAGTCCATATAAGTGAAGTGGATATGATCGTCGAGGCTGATTATCAACTTCCCGAAGCGGCACTGGTAGAACCTAGTGATATTGAAAGACGAATAGGCGAGAACATAATCGAACTGATAGAAGACGGTTCAACCTTGCAGCTTGGAATTGGTGGGATTCCTAATTCTGTGGCGAAGTTTCTGAACAATAAGAAAGACCTTGGTATACATACTGAGATGTTCACCGAAACGATGGTAGATCTTTTTCTGGAGGGTGTTATAACAAACAAAAAGAAAAGTCTATGGCCAGGAAAATTTGTATGTACCTTTGCTTATGGGACTAAAAGACTTTATGACTTTGTGGACGACAATCCATGTGTGTTTTTTCTAAGAGGAAAGTATGTGAACAATCCAGATGTAATTTCTCAGAATGAGAAGATGGTGAGTATAAATACTGCTTTAATGGTGGATTTAACTGGCAATGTCTGTTCGGAAGCCATAGGATTCAGGCACTATAGTGGTACAGGGGGACAGTTGGATACTCACAGAGGCGCGGTAAAAAGCAAAAATGGTAAAGGAATAATAGCTTTGCGTTCCACAGCAAAGAAGAATACAGTATCAACCATCGTACCTTATCTTCCGTCAGGTTCACCTGTCACCATTCCAAGGCAAGATATTGATTATGTCGTAACAGAATTTGGAATAGCACATCTCAGAGGGAAGACTGTTAAGGAGAGAGTCAAAGAACTTATAAATATAGCTCATCCTGACTTTAGAAACTGGCTTGAATCAGAAGCGAAAAAAATTGGATACATATAAAGTAAAGGAGTGTTCGAAATGTCAAAAGTTTATATCGTTGGTGCTAAAAGAACTGCAATAGGAACTTTTGGAGGAAGTTTAAAAGATGTTCCGGCGGTTAAATTAGCCGTTGAAACTGTTAAAGCTTCTCTGAAACAGGCAAACGTTGAACCAGAAGATGTTGAAGAAACGATCGTTGGGAACATATTGATGGCAGGTCAGGGAATGGGGCCAGGAAGGCAGGTTTCAGTGTACTCTGGAATACCTGTGGAAGTACCAGCGTTCACAGTCAATATGCTGTGTGCAAGTGGAATGAAAGCCATAATGATAGGGGCAACTGACATATCTTTAGGAGAGGTCAATCTTGTTGTAAGTGCAGGTATGGAGAACATGTCTCAAGCACCATTCCTGTTACCGTATCAGATAAGATTTGGGAAAAAATTCGGAAATATCGACGTTCAAGATCACATGTTATTAGATGGACTTACGGATGTCTTTAACAATGTACACATGGGTTTAACAGCGGAAAAACTCGCGGAAGAGTACCAGATAACTCGTGAAGAACAGGATGAATTTGCCTACATGAGTCAAATGAAAGCAAAGAATGCCATAACTTCTGGTAGATTCAAAGATGAAATCGTGCCGATTGAGGTAAAAGCAGGTAAAGAAAACAAAATTTTCGATACCGATGAGCATCCAAGATTCGATGTAACATTGGAAAAGCTTTCAAAGTTGAGGCCAGCCTTTAAGAACGATGGGACAGTGACCGCAGGTAATTCAAGCGGTATTAACGATGGAGCAAGCGCTGTTGTTTTGGCAGGTGAAAAATATATAGAAAAAAAAGGTTTGAAACCACTTGCAAGAATCCTTGCCTGGGGTCAAGCTGGTGTAGAACCAATTAAAATGGGAATAGGTCCAGTTCCTGCAGTTGAAAAAGTTCTCAAAAAAGCTGATATGAGTTTCCAGGATATTGAACTCATCGAATTAAACGAAGCATTTGCCGCTCAAAGTCTTGCTGTTATAAAAGGTTGGAGTAAACTGTTTGGAGTAAGTAAAGAGGAGATAATTCAAAAGACCAACGTGAACGGCGGTGCAATAGCACTTGGACATCCGATAGGTGCGAGTGGAAATAGAATCGTTGTTAGTTTGTTGTATGAAATGATTAAAAGAAATCTAAAAATTGGTCTTGCAACACTTTGTGTTGGCGGTGGAATGGGTACCGCCATAATTGTTGAAAGACTATAACAGGGAGGGGACCTTATGCGATTGAAAGATAAGGTATGTATCATAACCGGTGCGGCCAGTGGTATAGGAAAAGCAGCTGCGATTTTGTTTGCAGAAGAAGGGGCAAACGTAATAGCGTGTGATGTGCAGAAAGAAAACCTTGAAAAGTTGAAGAATGAAACTGTGAACAGTGATAGAATTTTTACCTATGTTCTGGATGTTACAAACAGAACAAACATAAAAGAAACGATAGAAAAAATCGTTGAAAAGTTTGGAAAGATAGACGTTCTGGTCAACAACGCTGGAATAACGCGTGATGCACTGCTTTTGAAAATGTCAGAAGAAGACTGGGATAAAGTTATCGAGATCAATTTAAAAGGAGTTTTCAATATGACACAGGCAGTGCTGCCTTACATGCTGAAGCAGAACAAGGGTAGCATCGTAAATACATCATCCGTTGTGGCAATATACGGTAATATAGGTCAAACAAACTATGTTGCCAGCAAAGCGGGAGTTATAGGTATGACAAAAGTCTGGGCTAAAGAATTTGCAAGAAAAGGTGCACAGATAAGGGTGAATGCAGTTGCACCCGGTTTTATAAAGACCCCGATGACTGAAAAAGTTCCCGAGAAAATCATACAATCTGTTGTAGAGAAAATACCTTTGAACAGAATGGGAGAACCAGAAGAAGTTGCAAGGGTTTATTTGTTCCTTGCGAGTGACGAATCGAGTTACATCACTGGACAGGTTATAGGTGTAGATGGGGGACTTGTGATTTAACTTCATAATATGGGAGGTGCGCTTATGAGAAAGCTTTTTGTGATTTTTCTGATTGTTTTACTAACTTTAACTGTACTGGCAGAAAGAGGAGTTTATCCTGATAGGGTTGTTATTGGTACATTTCAGGCACTTTCTGGCCCTTACGCAATCATTGGTCAGGGAATGAGTAAGGGAATGAAAGCATATTTCAACTGGGTAAATGACAATGGAGGAGTTTATGGAAGGAAAATTGAGCTGATAATTGCCGATGATCAATTGAATCCCTCAAAAACCGTTGTAGAAGTTAAAAGACTTGTAGAACAGGATAAAGTATTTGCCATAGTTGGAGGCCTCGGAACCTACGGTTGTCTCGCAGTTATGGACTATCTTAACGAAAATCAGGTGCCCTTTGTTTATCAGGGATCTGGGGTTTCAGCACTTGTAGAGCCACCTAAAAAATACATATTTGGTGTTCAACCCGATTACACTCTTGAGGGACAGTTGATAGCAAAGTTTCTTGTTGAAAATATGAATAAGAAGAAGATAGCAGTTCTTTATATGAACAACGATATTGGAAAAGAAGGACAGCAAGCTATAAGAAAGAGATTGGATAAGTACAACATGAAGCCTTCTCTTGAGATACCTTATAATCCAGCCGAAACAGATTATAGCCCTCTGATGGCGAAACTACTATCTACAAACCCTGATTCTATAGTTATATACGGTTTAATAACTGATACACTTCGATGGATCAAGACCATCAGAGATTACGGTCTGGATACAACTATAGTTACAATTTATCCTAACGCTGATCCTGCACTGGTGAGTCTTGGTGGAAAATATGTTGAAGGTGTTATACTTACCGGCTGGGTACCTATACCAACTGAAGATAACCCTGATTATACGAAAGATTACAATAAGTTTCTTGAGATCTATCAGAAAACTTATCCGGAAGAAATTCCTTCTTCTTATGCAGCAGCAGGATTCATAGCAGCCGAAGTTTTCACCGAAGGATTGAGGAGAACAGGAAAAGATTTAACTGTTGAAAAATTCGTTGAAGCACTCGAAAGTTTCAAGCACTGGAATGGTGTTCTTGCAAAGGATATAACCTGGGGACCGAATTTGAGACGTGGAAAATCCTCGATGTATTTCATAAAAGTGGAAAATGGTCTTTTCGTTCCAATAAGCAACCTGATTAGTTTGGAAGACTAATGTTTTTAAAAGGGGGCAATTTTGCCCCCTTTTAACAGTACAAATCTGGGGGTTGAAATTTTGCTTGAGTTGAAAAACGTGAATGTTAGATTCGGTGGTTTACATGCTGTGAAAGATTTCAACATGATGGTTAAAAAAGGTGAGATTCATTCTTTGATAGGTCCTAACGGTGCGGGAAAAACGACAGTTTTTAACGCTATAACCAAGATCGTTAAGGTTGAGACAGGAAAAATATTTATCGAAGGTCAGGATCTTTCAAGATTCAAAGCTCATGAAATCGTGAAGCTTGGAATATCAAGGACATTTCAGAACATAATACTTTTTAAATATATGACGGTCATGGAGAACATACTTATCGGTTATCATTCCAGATATAAAAGTGCTTTTTTTAATGAAATTTTTGGTGGCAGAAAATATCTTTCTGAAAGGCTCAAAGCGTTTTCAAGAGTTCTGGATATAGCTGATTTACTGGATTTGAAAAATCGATTGAGTTCTCTGGCACTCAACTTACCGTATGGTGTACAAAAAATCGTTGAGATTGGAAGAGCGCTGATGAGTGAACCAAAACTTCTACTTTTAGATGAACCTGCAGCTGGATTGACCGAAAATGAGACTGAAGAACTGAAAAAGATAATAGAGAAAATCAATAAAGACTGGAATATTACCGTATTGCTCGTTGAACATGATATGAGTGTGGTTATGAATATTTCAAACCAAATAACGGTGATGGATTTTGGTCGAAAAATAGCAGAAGGTAGGCCAGAAGAGATTAAATCAAACCCTGAAGTTATAAAGGCGTATCTTGGAGAAAAGTATGAAAGTTCATTGAGGTGAAATAAAGTTGCTGAAAATAAGAGATCTTTATGTTAATTATGGATATGTTCAGGCAGTAAAAGGTTTGAATCTCGAGGCAAAAACTGGAAACATAACTGTTCTGATTGGAAGCAACGGAGCTGGAAAAACAACCACTCTTAAAACCATAAGTGGACTTTTAAAACCTTCAAATGGTGAGATATATTTCAATACTCAAAGAATCGACGGAATCCCAGCCTATAAGATTTCAAGAATGGGTGTGATACTTTGTCCTGAAAGGCGTGGTATTTTTTCTTCACTTTCCGTTATCGAAAATCTAAGAGCTGCGACTTACAGCAGGAAAGATAAAAAAATAAAACAGGATCTCGAAAAAATTTTCGAGCTTTTTCCAATACTTGCAGAAAGAAGAAAACAAGCTGCTGGAACACTTTCAGGTGGAGAACAACAAATGCTCGCTATTGCAAGGGCGTTGATGGCCAAACCAAAGCTTTTGATGCTTGATGAACCTTCACTTGGTCTTGCTCCAAAGATAGTTAATGAAATATTCGATACCCTCTTAAAGATAAAAGAGCAGGATTTAATTACCATTTTGCTGGTGGAACAGAATGCATTTCTATCGCTTGAAATAGCTGATTATGCCTATGTTATGAAAACCGGTCAGATCGTTTCAGAAGGACCAGCGAAAGATATCATGAAGGAAAGAGAACTGATTGAGAAATATCTGGGAGGATGAGTAATGCTTCTAAATCAGCTGATACTTGGATTATCCATAGGAAGTATTTATTCGCTCGCGGCACTTGGATTAGTTTTTGTTTACAAGGTGACCAAAGTAGTTAATTTCGCTTTTGGAAACATGGGAATGTTCATGGTCTATGTTGCTTACTCACTCATAGCTTTAAAAATAAATCCTTTAGTTGCGTTATTGATTATTTTACCCCTGTCTGCACTGTTTGGATATGTTGTTGAAAAATTCACCATTAGACCATTGAAAAAGCTTTCTCACGGATCGATGCTGATAATAACGCTTGGAATATTGATGATACTTGAAGGTCTCGTTCTACAGTTGTGGGGAACTGATTACAAAGGGTTTCCTGAGATTGTGAAAGGCAGGCCAATCATTTTTAGGGGCAGTTTTGGGATATTGATTTTTCGTAAACAGGATATTTTGATTTTCTCCATACTCATTTCGATAGCGTTGGTTTTGTTTATGCTACTCAAATATACAAAGATTGGTATAGCTATAAGGGCTGTAGCTGAAAACGATGAAATTGCGCAGTTGATGGGGATAAACTCCAATGCCATTGCCGCGTCTTCATGGATGGTGAGTGTGTCTCTGGCTGCATTGATAGCTTTTCTGGTTGCTCCGAAGACTTATGTATCACCTGCCATGATGCTCTATTACCAGATAGAAGGTTTTACTGCTGCTGTACTTGGAGGATTTGAGAGTTTTACCGGTGCAATACTCGGTGGATTGATCCTTGGGATTCTTGAAAATTTTGTTGCTACATACATCAGCGTGGAACTTAAAGTGACTTTTTCACTGCTTTTAATAGTGTTGATTCTTTTTATAAGACCTGAAGGAATCTTCGGAAGAACGAAGGTGGAAAAAGTATGAT
>JARRBB010000069.1 GCA_029981435.1 Thermotogaceae bacterium
CATACAAATTTTACTGAGGTGTAGCCCTTTTTTCTACCCTTACTCTTTCCACCTTCTCTGTTACATTGGCCAGGGTGTTAGCTTTTTAATATCACCATCGGAGCGTTAACAATATTTTTACATAAAAATATTGACATTATAGAAATAGAGTTTTATAATTTGACTGCTAAAGTTGACTTTTTAGTTTAGTATTATTAACTATAATGATGAGGTTATTATACTTATTTATGGAAAAATTATTAATTTCTGTTTCTATGATCCTTATAAATAAATAAATATAGTATTGTATAGTTTTGTAATCAACAAGTACTTCTTAACTAAACGGGAGAATGATAACATGAAAATTGGAGAGAAAATAAGACGACTAAGGTTGTCAAGAGGTTTGACTCAAGAGGAGTTAGCGGTAAGAACAGATTTAACAAGAGGATTTATATCACAGCTTGAAAACGATAAAACATCTCCATCCATAGTAACTTTGGAAAAAATATTGACAGCACTTGGTACTGACCTTAAGCATTTTTTTGCAGATGAAACCGAGCAAAAAGTTGTATATGCCAAAAATGAAAGAGTCCCTGTTTATGATGAACCACCGGGTGTTAAAAGTTCTATTTTGATACCTGATATTGAAACAACGAAGCTTGATCCAATACTTGTTGTTCTAAATCCTGGTGCTCAGACCGAAGAAGAAGAATATCATGAAGGAAGAGAATTTGGTTTTGTTTTGAGCGGTCGAATTGAGCTGTGGTTGGACGATATAAAATACAAACTAAAAGAAGGAGATTGTTTTTATTTCAAAGCAGACAAAAGGCATTATGTGAAAAATCCCGACAAGAAAAATAAGGCAAAGTTACTTTGGATAGAAATATATTAATTATTAAGGTGAGGAGGGATCTAAATGGGAATGAAAGCTCTGGGAAGACATTTGCTTGCAGAGTTTTACGAATGCAATCCGGAGATACTTGATGATTTAAACATCGTAGAAGAATACATGAAACAGTCAGCTGATGTGGCAGGTGCAACAATAGTGAACTGGACATTTCACCGTTTCAATCCGCAAGGAGTAAGTGGAGTTGTAGTTATAGCTGAATCACATTTGGCGATACATACGTGGCCTGAGTATGGTTATGCTGCGATAGACCTCTTCACCTGTGGAGAAAGTGTTGATCCATGGAAAGCATTTAATTTTTTGAAAGATAAATTTCAGGCTCAGAGAGTCGATGTTAAAGAAATCCAGAGAGGAAAATATGAAGAAATAGGCATACCGGAAGGTTCAAGTCATAAAATTTTAACTGCTTGAAAAGGGAGTGAAAGAATTGGAAAAAGATTTGAAAAATTATCCTCATCTCTGGTATACGGAATTTTATACAACCGGTAATTTGGGACTTATGATAAGAATAAAAAAAATGCTTTATTCTGCTCAGAGTGATATCCAGAGGATAGATATATTTGAATCTTATGATTTAGGAAGAGTTTTTGCGCTTGATGGAATAACTATGACAACAGAAAAAGATGAGTTCATGTATCACGAAATGTTGGTTCATGTTCCGATGTTTCTGCATCCTAACCCCAGAAAAGTTCTTGTTATAGGTGGCGGTGATGGTGGAAGTATAAGAGAAGTAATGAAGCACGATAGTGTTGAAAAAGCCGTTTTGTGTGAAATAGATCCACTGGTTATCGAAGCAGCAAGAAAATATCTTCCAAGCACCTCATGTGAGTTTGACAATCCAAGAGTTGAAATAGTGAATGAAAATGGAGCGGAATTTGTAAAAAAATTCAAAAATGAGTTCGATGTGATAATAATAGATTCAACAGATCCCTTCGCTGGCGAAGGTGGTTCACTGTTCACTGAAGAATTCTACAAAAACTGTTTTGAGGCTTTAACTAACAATGGAGTCCTTTCAGCAGAAAGCGAGGGATTTCACGATCAAAAGTGGATAAAATTAGCGTATGGAAAAATTAAAAAAGTATTTCCAATAACAAGATTGTATTTAGGTTTTGTACCACTTTATCCATCGGGAATGTGGAGCTACACTTTTGCTTCTAAAAATATAGACCCTATAAATGATTTAAACGAGGAAAAAGTGAAAAATTTCGATAAAGAACTGAGATATTATAACCATGAGGTCCATAAAGCTGCTTTTGCTCTTCCAAATTTTGTCAAAAGAGAGATTATAGAAGCGGTCAAATAAAATATGATTCTAAATTCCTTATAAATCTGGCTCGTACCGTATGGTACGGGTATTTTTTTGCAAATTTTCGAAAGGATGATTCAATGGTACTTTTATATCTTTCAATAACTCTTCTGTTTTTCTCGAGTATGGAAGTTATCTCCAAACCCTTTATGGAAACAATAGATCCGTTCTTTCTAACCTTTATAAGATTTTTGATAGGTGGTTCGTTTTTAATGTTATGGGTCAAAAAGAAGGTACTCCTTAAAGATGTTATTTCACTTTCATTTATAGGTTTTCTAAATTCAGGAATTTCAATGACACTTCTACAGCTTTCTGTAAAATATGGAGCAGCTTCAACAGCAGCAACCTTGATAGCAACTAATCCTTTATTTGTAATGATGTTTTCTCCTTTAATCAATAAAGAAAAGTTAGGAATTAAAAAATTCATAGGTTTTCTGATCGGATTAGTTGGCCTTTTAATCTTTTCCAGAGAAAAAATAGCAGAGGACACAACTTTTGGAATTTTGAGTGGTTTAGGAGCAGGAATAACTTTTGCATTGTACACCACTTTAATGAAAAAATATGTGAACAGATATGATTCTATAACTCCAACAGCTTATTCAATGCTACTTTCGAGTTTGATATACGGTCTTTTTTTGATTTTTTGTAGAAAACTTGAAATTCCGATCTTGACAGTGAGTAACTTGCTTTTCATCGGATACGCAGGAATTGGAGTAACGGGAATAGCATATTTTTTGTTCTTCAAAGCAGTTGAAAAGATCGGATCAATAAGCGCAAGTAGAGTATTTTACTTGAAACCTGTGATAGCTTCTATTCTGTCAATGATAATCCTGGCTGAACATCCTGGAATAGTCAAATTCATTGGTATGTTTATGATAATTTTGTCGATGATTATATAATTTTAGCGGATTCACGAGAATTCAAAAGTACAAAACTATAGGAAATACGTACAAACTTCAAAGAAATTCTTGAAATTTAATAACACCATATTTAAAGTTGTATAATCATATCAAGGATATTTCAAAGGAGGTACACACATGTCAAAAAGCAGAGGATCAATCATTGGTAGTACATCTCTGATAGGCCTGGGAGTGGGTTTTATCCTCTTAAAATTTTCTGGATTATATTTCGTGGCTTCTCTTTTCATAGGAATCGGTACTGGTTTATTGATCGATTATGTTGTGAATAGAAAACATTCTGAGTAAATAATATAGGAGAAAGCAAAGTGTGTGATACTTTTGTTGCACTATCAAATTCCACTAAAGATGGTTCTATCATTTTTGCTAAGAACAGTGACAGAGAACCAGATGAACCTCATATAGGTGTGTACATAGAAAGGAAAATACATCATGAAAAAACTGTGAAATGTACCTATATTGCGATTGAACAGGTTCCGGAAACATTCGCCTGTTTACTCTTTAAACCTTCATGGATTTGGGGAGCAGAAATGGGGGTAAATGAACACGGTGTGGTTATAGGAAATGAAGCTGTTTTCACGAATAAAATCTCTAAAGAAACTTCATTGATAGGTATGGATTATTTAAGACTTGCTCTGGAAAGGTCTAAAAATGCTACTGAAGCCGTAAACGTCATTATTGAACTTCTCGAACGATATGGACAGGGTGGCAAGTGTGGTTATACAAAAAATCTTAGATATGACAATTCTTACTTGATAGCTGATTTTAAAGAGGCATATGTTCTCGAAACTGCCGGGAAAGATTGGGCACTTAAAAGAGTCGTGGATGTTTATTCTATTTCGAATTCTCTTACTATAAGGGACGATTACGACAACTCTTCATTAAAGCAAAAATTAGATTTCAAATCCAACTTCGAAAACAAAATATTCTCCAAAATCGCTGCAGGAGATTTTAGAAGAAAGAAAACTCTTGATGAGCTCATCAAATTAAAGGGAAATATTGATCTTGAAACTATGATCCGAATATCAAGAATACACACAAGTTCAAGAAATATAATCAACGGTTCTCACAAAAGTATCTGTATGCATTCATGGAGTTTAATTTCAAGCGAAACTACAGGAAGTTTTGTTGTAAAGCTGCTGAATGGGAATATAAAAGTACTTGCTACACTCAGTCCACGGCCTTGTTCATCGATATATAAACCTCTGAATTTTAAAAATAATTTGTTGTTCAAGGAAAATGAGGTAGAAAGCGCAACCAGCTACTGGAAAAAAAGAAAAAAGCTTGTTTCGAAACTTTCGAAAAATAGCTTATTGAAAAAGAAATTTGAAATTCAGAGAGATGAACTTGAAAAAGAGATCTTAAAAATGAACTGGACTCATGAAACAATTTCAAAGATTTGGAAAAATGAAGAAGAACTGGTGGACAACTTTTTGAACGTTTGATGATATAATTATTTTGAAAAAACTTTCCAGGGGGGATTAAACTTTGAAAAACAAAAGAACTTTTCTTGCAATAGACCTTGGTGCTTCCGGCGGAAAGGCCGTTGCTGGGATTTTCGATGGAAATAATCTCTCTATAGAAGAAGTTAATAGATTTCCGAATATACCTGCTGAAATAAACAATCATCTTCACTGGGATGTTTTGAGGATTCATAATGATATCCTCGATTCTATTAAAAAAACCGTTGATAAGTTTGGCAATTCATTTACCTCTGTCGGTATAGACACCTGGGGAGTCGATTTTGGACTTTTAGATAGTGAAGGGTATCTGTTGGGAAACCCTTTTCACTACAGGGATTCGTATACAAATGGAATAATAGAAAAAACTACCCAACAGGTTTCAAAAGAAAAGATCTTCGAATTAACGGGTGCTCATTTTGAACCTTTCAATACGGTTTTTCAGATTATGGCAATGAAAGAGCATAGGATAAGCTATTTGGATTCTGCAAAATATCTTTTGATGATGCCAAATCTGTTCACATATTTTTTAACTGGTGAGATAACCTGTGAATTTACCATTGCAACAACCACACAACTTTTTGACCCTGTAAAAAGAACCTGGTCAAAAGAACTGATAAATATACTTCAAATACCTGATATACTTCCCGAGATACATCAGCCCGGTACTACGATTGGAAAAACTCTGAAAACGATCTCTAATTATATTGATAAGGAATTGAATGTTGTTTTACCTGCTTCCCATGATACTGGAAGTGCCGTTGCAGCAGTTCCAATATTTGAAAATGAGAACAGCATGTTCATAAGTTCTGGGACATGGTGTATTTCAGGGGTTGAAGTTGAAGAAGCGGTCATGGACAAGAAACTTCTGAAATATAACTTTACCAATGAAGGCTGTTTAGGTGGGAATTACAGATTGTTGAAGAATGTTTCTGGACTGTGGTTTGTTCAGAAATGTCTGGAGGTCTGGAAAGAAGAGGATCCTACTCTTGACTATTCAAAATTAACTCAAATGGCAACAGAAGCAGAGCCTTTGAAAAATTTCATAGATCCAAACGATTTGAGATTTTTAAATCCGCCTGATATGCCAAATGAAATAATAGCATACTGTAAAGAAACGAATCAGCCTGTTCCAGAAACCAAAGGTGAAATACTCAGATGTGCTCTTCAAGGTATAGCTTTAAGAATGAAATGGGTTGTTGAAAAACTTGAAGAACTTACAAACAAAAAAATAGAAGCTATAAGAATTGTCGGTGGTGGTGTCAGAAATGAACTTTTCTGCAAACTAATAGCTGATGCAACCAATAGAAATGTTTATGCTGGACCTGTAGAAGCAACTTCCCTTGGCAATATACTTGCACAAATGATAGCAGCTGGCGAAATTAAAAATGTGTTCGAAGGAAGGGAAATAATAAGAAAGTCGTTTGAAATACGAGAATATACACCATCAGTAGATGAAAGATGGTCTATTCTGTATGAAAAATTTTTAAAGGTAATGGCCGATATTTAATGATCGGCCATTACCTCTATGTTAAATTTTTTGAGAGCTTTAAGGTCTTTTTGTTCTAACATCTGATCTGTTATCAGAATATCGATTTTGTCTGTATCGATACACTTTATTATGGAGCGACTCCCGATTTTTGTAGAATCTACCAGCAATATGTGTTTCTCAGAGTTGCTAAGCATGTTATTCTTGCTTTGAGCTTCGAGCATATTGGCTTCATAGGTTCCTTCAGAGGGAATGAATCCTCTGCATGAAAAAAAGAATTTATCAACACTGAACTTTTTCAAATTTTCCTCGGCTATCGGACCAACAAGTGTGAAAAAGCCATGTCTTAATAAACCACCTATGAGGATTATCTCAATTCTTGGATTTCTTGACAATTCCAGCGCTGTCATCACACTTGTTGTGATAACATAAAGGCTCAGATTTGATTGTGCAAGTGATTTAGCAAATTGATACACTGTGGTACTTCCATCAAGAAAAAGTGTATCGCCACTTTTCACTATTTCAACTGCTAATTGGGCTATTTTCTTTTTTCTCTGAAGGTTTTGATTAAGTCTCTCGTTGAATTTTTTTTCGCTTTCACTTTCGGGATTTTTACTTCTCAGTCCACCGTAAGTCTTATCTATCAGTCCTGCTTCTTCGAGTTCTGATGCATCCCTTCTCAAAGTTATCATAGAAACGCCCAAAAGTTTTTGAAGTTCTTTTATCGCTATAAAGCCTCTCTGATTGACTATTTCTACAATAAATTTTTGACGTTCAGCTTTGTGCATTACCTACCTCCTGACCAATAGTTATCACCATTTACTATAATAATCTTTTTCGTATTTTCGTGGATCAATTCCCATGGAAGCTACATTCAATATTATACGAGCTGAATTTTCAAGCGAATGTATATAAAAAAGGGCCTCTTCTAGGGTTTCACCAACAGCAAAAGCTCCGTGTCCTTTAACCATAACGACTTTATAGTTCTTTAAATATTTTGGTAGCGTTTCTTCCATTTCTTTGGAACCACTTGCAAATTCAAAAGCAATTACAGGACATTTGTGAACATAATAACCACCTTCCACGTCTATGGGTATTATCTCATCTCTGACTATCGAAAGTGCTGTGGCAGCAACAACATGTGCATGAACAATTGCAAGGGCTTCTGTTTCAAGATATATTCTTTTGTGAACGTTGGATTCGGTGGAAGATATCGTTAAGTTGCTATCTATTTCGTAAAGATCAACTTCTATTATGTCTTCATCAGTTAGATAACCAAGCATAGAACCTCTGCGTGTTATGAACATTTTTCTTCCAACTCTCATGCTTATGTTCCCACTGTGAGAGTTGTTCAAACCAGATAAAAAAAGTGCCCCACCTATTTTCTGAAATTCTTGTAATATATCCTCACTTATAGCCATTTCACATCATCCTCCAATCCAAGTTCCTTAATTTTTTCAGGAGTTGGAATACCATTCTCATCCCATCCTCTGTATTCGTAGTACTCTCTCAAAAGATCGTCAAATGGAATTATTTTATCTTTGGAAGGGCCTTCTTTCAACGCCTCTTTTAGGAGTCTGCCCGGTAATGTGTCATCTTTTTTGCTGAATCCAAGCTTTAAGTTTATCAATCTTTCAAGATTATGAATTCTTTCACCAGCTTTTTCAAGATCCGCTGCTGTAAAGGTTTCTCCAAGAACAGCGCTAACAAGTCTTGCCCAATTATCCATTGAAACGGCAAAGGATGTAAATCTACAGAGTACTGCCGAATCGTAAAATGTTCCTATATCTTGACTCCGAGCGACATGCGTTCCCTTACCAGCAACAGCAAATCTGTTTATTCTTCTTGGAACACCAAGTTCTTCGTATCCAACTGAATATCCACCTCTCAAATGACACGCTCCTCTGTTCGATGTCGAATAAACAAGTGCCATACCGAAAGAACCCCGTGGATCGTATGCGGGCAATTCAAGACCTTTAACATTTATTGCAAAATCTTCTCCACCGTACTTTTGCGCCAATCTTTTTGATCCCAGAGCTAAATCAGCTCCTACTCCCTCTTTAAATGCTGTCAATTTTGCATATTCAACAAGCTTTTCAGCATCACCAAATTTTATCCCAAAATCGTGTAATCCTTTTTCAGTTGCCTCCATTGCGTAGGCTAATGTACCACCAAAAGTGATAGTATCCATACCATATTCGTTACAGAGATAATTTGCTTTAGTTATTGCTTCAAGGTTATCTATCATCAAATTTGGTCCAAGAGCCCAGGCAGTTTCATATTCAGGTCCATGCCCCTCGGCATCAGTTATTTTTGTCCTCCTTCCACAAACTATTGGACATCCCCAGCATCCCTCCGCTTTTATCAGAATTTTCTTTGAAACTGCCTCACCATCTACTTTTGTAACTCCTTCAAATTGTCCTTTCTGGAAATTTTTAGTTGGAAGCATTCCGAAGAAATCTATAACTTTCATTAAAGCATTGGTACCATGAGCAGGCAAAGTTTTTGAAGTTATTGGATGAGCTTTCAAAAGTTTTATTATTTCATAATGAACATTTTTAAAATCCTCTGGTGAATTTATTTCAGGCCTTCTTGTTCCTCTGACAGCTATTGCTTTGAGCTTT